>DASWGL010000449.1:0-10697 GCA_036393735.1 Gemmatimonadaceae bacterium
CGGCGCGTTCTGCACCCGGATGCTCGCGGCTGAAGGAAGCATCCCCTGCGCCGTACCGCGATGCGGCATCAGCACGGTCGTACAGAGCACAGCGACTGTTACTACGGCGATATGGGCGCGCGCTGTGGAACGATGAAGCCGCACGGCGATATGGGCGCGCGCAGTTGAACTCTGAAGCCGCGCTTTCTTCATTGTTCCTGGAAGATCGATGCTCAGGTTTTGACCGCCACGCCGCGGCGCTTCACTCCCGCCGGATGCTGCATCGCCGCACTCACCTCTTCGATGATGCGCTCCTGCTCCTTCTTGTGCACCTCGGCGTAGCCTTCGGCGGGGCTCGAGCGGTCGGGGCGCCCGATGTAGCGCGTCAGCAACGCGTTTCCGGTCGACATCCGCAGGCGCGGCGCCACATACGACCACGCGCCCTGGTTCTTCGGCTCCTCCTGTGCCCACACGACTTCCTCGATCGCCGGATAGAGATCCACGATCTGCGCGATCTGGTTGCCGGGCCACGGATAGAGCTCCTCGACTCTGACCAGCGCAACATGCGAGGCGTGCTTCGGCGCCAGATCGTAGTAGATCTTCCCTGTGCAGAAGACCAGTCGCGTAACCGCCTCGCGATTCTGCGAAGAGACAGGATCGTCGATCACGGGGCGGAAAGTTCCCGACGCGAGGTCGCTGAGTTTCGACGCGGCCTCCGGGAGACGAAGCAGACTCTTGGGCTGCATCAGAATCAGCGGGCGCCTCTCGTACAGCTTTGCCTGCCGCCGCAGGATGTGGAAGTACTGCGCCGGCGTCGACGGATAGGCCACGCGCTGATTGCCCTCCGCGCACAGCTGGAGGAATCGCTCGAGACGCGCGCTCGAGTGCTCCGGCCCCTGTCCCTCATAGCCATGTGGAAGAAGGAGCACGATTCCCGAGTCCTGGCCCCACTTCGCGCGATCTGCAGCTATGAACTGATCGATGATTGGCTGCGCGACGTTCACAAAATCACCGTACTGAGCCTCCCACAGCACCAGAGTATCCTCCGACGCCGTACTGTAGCCGTACTCGAAGCCGAGCACCGCCATCTCCGAGAGCGGGCTGTTATAGATCTCGATCTTGCCGCTGGACTCCGCACCCGCGATGTGCTCGAGAGGAACGTAGATCTCTCCCGATTCCGAGTCGTGAAGCACTGCCTGACGGTGCGAAAAAGTTGCGCGCTCAGAATCCTGCCCCGTGAGCCGCACCGATTTGCCCTCGGTGAGCAGCGACGCAAAGACCAACGCCTCCGCGTGTCCCCAATCGATTCCACCTGCGTCCCCCATCGCCTCTCCGCGACGGGCCAGAGTCTTGGCGAGCCGTGGATTCACCTTGAGTGTCGACGGCCATTTCAGAAGCCGGTCGTTCAGCTCGCGCAGGAGATCCGCACTGACGGCGGTCTCGCCGCTTCCCGCGCCCGACTGATCCGCTTCCGCTTCTTTCGCGGGATTGTACTCGGGAGAGTGAATCTCACCAGCCTTCATCGCCGTCTGAATCCGGTCGAAATTCGCGGCTGCATCGACATCGATCTGCTTTACCTCGTCAGCCGTGACGATTCCCTCAGCGACGAGACGTGCTCCCCAAACTTCGCGGGGAGACGGGTGCGACCTGATCTTCTTGTACAGGTTCGGCTGAGTGAAAGCCGGTTCGTCCGTCTCGTTGTGTCCGTGACGGCGGTAGCCTACGACATCGATCAGGAAATCCTTGCCGAATTTCGCCCGGTAATCGATCGCCAGCCGCACCACGTGCACACACGACTCCGCATCGTCGCCGTTGACGTGAACGATCGGGACCTCGAACCCTTTGGCGAGATCGCTCGCGTAGCGCGTCGATCTCGCATCGATGGGATCCGTAGTGAACCCGACCTGGTTGTTGACGATGATGTGGAGCGTCCCCCCCGTTCGAAAAGCCGTGAGGCCCGAAAGATTGAGCGTCTCGGCCACAACGCCCTCACCGGGAAAAGCTGCGTCGCCGTGGACACATATTGGCAGCACCGCGGCCTCGCGGCGCTCACCATTTCCGGCGAGCACCTGCCGCGCTCTGGCAACGCCCTCGAGCACTGGATTCACGACTTCGAGATGACTTGGATTCGGAATCAGCACGATCTCGACTTCACCGCCGCTGGCAACCTGCTTTTTTCCCGTCGCGCCGAGGTGATACTTCACGTCGCCGGTTTCGCTCACCGCGTTGGTCGTGGCGTGCTTTCCTTCGAACTCCTCGAAGATCGTCGCGTACGGCTTGCCCAGGGTGTGCGCCAGGACGTTGATGCGCCCGCGGTGCGCCATCGCGAGATCGACTTCACGGGCGCCGTGGGCGGCCGCCGACTCGATTGCGACATCGAGCATGGGAACCAGGATATCGCTCCCTTCGATCGAGAACCGCTTATAGCCCTGATACGCGCGGCCGAGGAAGCGTTCAAGACCATCCACCTCCGTTAGTCGGTGGAGCATCTGCTTCTTCTCTTCCTCGCTCAGTGGCGCGTGCAGCCGCCCGCTCTCGATCTGCTCGCGCAGCCATTCGCGCTCCTCGACTCTGCCGAGGTGCGATATCTCGAAACCGATTTTCGACGAGTAGAACTGGCGAAGCCGTGCGACCACATCCGCGGCACTCCCACCCGACGCGCCAAGCACGATTCCGGGGATGCTGGCAAGGTGCTCCTCGCTCAATCCGTGGAATTCGAGAGTGAGCTCGGGGGTTCCGTCCGGCGCCGAGCCCAGCGGATCGAGCGGAACGGCTAGATGACCGTAACTGCGAATGGCATCGACCAGCTCAGCCGCAGCGGCGATATCGCGAAGAAAAGCGGGATCGACCTGTCCCGCTGAAGAAGCCTCGCCCGGCGCCTGCTGTGGCGGCGGCGCTCCACCCAGACTCTCGGCAAATCGGAAGAACTGGCGCCACGATTCGTCGACCGAGGCAGGATCGCGCCGGTAGGCTTCGTAGGCCTCGCTTATGTATCCGTCGTTGAAAACGCCCGTGATCGGGTTGGAACTCATAGCTCTAAATTTAACTGTGCTCCACGGTCCCTGGCGCACGCAAAACAAACCCACTGCGAGAAGAGTAAGGTAGAAGGTGCGAGGTACTGGGTGCGAGGCAGGAGGTAACGCGCGCCACGTAACGCTTCTACCTCCTACCCCATACCTAGCACCTCGCACCCACTACCTAGTTCTTCTCGCAGTTGGAGTTAATAAAAAAAAACGCCCCGCACGGTATTCCGTGCGGAGCGCTGAATCAGAGGTGCCGAGCGGCCGGCCCGGGCGCCTACTTCTTCGTCTTGTCGACGTTGTTGCCGATCACGCCGCCGAGAATCGCTCCGGCTGCGCCACCGATAATCGCGCCCTTCACCTTGTCCTTGCTGGTGACTGCGCCGATCACTGCGCCAGCGCCCGCGCCGATCGCGGCATCACGCTTGGTGTGCTTGACTTCCTGCGGAGCCGGAGCCGGCGCTGAAGAGTATGTCCCGCCCGAAGAGCTGCTGCGACGAGTCGTGGTGGTCGTTCTGCGGACGGTCGTCCGCGGAGCCGTCGACGTGCTTCTCAGTGCCGTTGGCTTGGCAGTGCCTGCGCGTTCCGCCGCGGTGATGCTGTCGAGTGGCGTATAGGGAGTTGCCTGCGCGGCCGTCGACAGGTCGGAATTCAAAGCATCATCGACCTTCTTGTCGTTTCCCCCGCACGCAAAAGCGAAGAGGGCGGCAGGGAGAATTAGTATCTTGTTGAACATTTTAAAGCCTCCAGGTGTGACCCCCGCTCAACGCGACGGCACTCTATAAGGGGGCAGAGAACGTGCCAATATCAGAGCCTGGTTAGGCCACTGTAGCAGCGGCTAACTCAGCTGTAGACACCGCATCGTCCTCTAAAGAGGCCGGCAGAGTGAGACGGAAAGCGCTTCCCTCTCCGGGCACCGAACGGACGGTCAAAGACCCGTCCAGGAGCTGGGCCAGCCGTCTCGAGATCGGGAGTCCCAGGCCTGTACCCGGCTGCTTCGATTCCGAGACCTGCACGAATTCCTCGAAGATGCGCGCGATGTCGTCCTGCTCTATTCCCAACCCCTGATCGATGACTTCTATCTGCGCGCTTCCGTCCTCGTTCCGTTTGCACAGGACCCGAATGGGTTTCCCTTCGCCGAACTTGATCGCGTTCGAGAGCAGATTGAGCAGGATCTGCCGAACCCGGCGCGGATCGCTCACGATGTTGAAATGTTCCCCGTCGGTATCCAGGCTCAGCGTCGAGCCATATTCGTCGGCCAGAGGCCTTACCGTGACGAACAAATCCTCGATCAGCGACGGGAACATCACCGGCTGCAGCGAGAGCTCGATCTTCCCGGCTTCGATCTTGGAGAGATCGAGGACATCGTTCACCAGCTCGAGCAGATGTCGCGCAGCCTTGAGGGTGCGCTGCAGGCCTTCCTTCTGCTTGGCGTTGAGCGGGCCATAAATGTTATCGAGCATGATGGTGCTGTAGCCGATCACAGCGTTGATCGGGGTCCGCAGCTCGTGGCTCATCGAAGCGTAGAAGCGATTGCGCGCGCCCATCGCCTGCTCGAGAGCAACCTGACGGCGGTGCAGCTCCTCGTTCATCTGCGAGAGCTTGGCCGCGGAGCGCGCCTCTGCTTCCAGCAGCGATGTGCGGTGCTCAAGTTCCAGCTCACGCTTCTGTGATTCACGGAGCAGCTCGCCCTGGTTCTGCAGCTCGCGCTGCTTGATGAAGAGCTCGACGAACACCGCGACTTTCGATCTCAGCACGTCGGTATTGAATGGCTTGAATACGTAGTCGACGGCGCCCATCGAGTAGCCCTTGAACACGTACGCATCCTCCTTGCTGATCGCGCTGAGGAAGATGATCGGGATCGTGCGTGATCTTTCGCGCGACTTGATGATCTCGGCTACCTCGAATCCGTTCATGTCCGGCATCTGCACGTCGAGAAGAATCACAGCGAAATCGAGCACGAGCACCTGCTTGAGCGCATCCGGGCCGGACTCGGCGCGAATCAGGTTCTGTCCCAGCGGCTCCAGGATCGCCTCGAGCGCGAGAAGATTCTCGGGGCGGTCGTCGACGAGGAGGATGTTGACGTGATCGGCCGTCATACCGCCTTTCTCCTTCCCACTTTTGCCGGTTGTCCGCCGAGCTCGATCAGTCGCGGCGCGAGATGGCCGATCGAAAGCACCTCGGCAGTGGGCGTGGCCTTGAGCGCGGCTTCCGGCATGATCTTGATTTCGGCGGTTTTCGGATCCTGGATGAGGGCGCATCCCCCGCGCTTCACGATATCCGCGAGACCCATCGCTCCATCCTCGTTCGCCCCGGTGAGGATGACTCCGATTGTCGCGGGTCCATAAGCATCAGCCGCCGAGGTAAACATCACGTCGATGGAGGGCCGGCTGAATCTGACGGGTTCCTCGAGTGTGAGCGACAGATATCCCGATTCGACCAGAACGTGATAATCAGCAGGGGCGACATGGACGGTTCCAGCGCACAATACATCCTTGTCCTCGATCTCGCAGACCTTGAGACCCGTCGCGTCCTGCAGGAGCTGCACCAGCAGGCGATCGGAATCCTTGCTGCGATGCTGCACCACCACGATCGGAATGGGGAATTCCTCCGGCAGACTACCGAGCAGCTTCGTCATCGCGGATAATCCTCCCCACGATGTCCCGATTGCGACGATCGAGTACGGCATCGCTATCTCACCTTCCGAAAAATCTTTTCTGGAGGCGCTATCTGCTCATAGCATTCCTCGTGCGCCATGAATCGGGGCGTCTCCTTGCTGCCGAGCACAAGCACGCCGAACATGGCAAGGCTCTCGTAGAACAGACTGTGAACCTTCGACTGTAGCGTCTTGTCGAAATAGATGAGAACATTCCGGCAAAGGATCACGTTGAATTCGCTGAAGGAGCGGTCGGTGACCAGGTTGTGCTGCGAGAATACCACGTTCTTCGTCAGCGACTGATCGAACAGCGCCCCTCCGTACTTGGCGGTGTAATACTCGGAAAACGATCTTTTGCCTCCGGCGCGTATGTAGTTGTCGGTGTATTCCTGCATCCGTTCGAGCGGAAAGATTCCCGCCTTCGCCCGCTTGAGCACCACCTCGTTGATGTCCGTCGCGTAGATGCGCGAGCGATCGTACAGCCCTTCCTCTCGCAGCAGCATCGCGATCGAGTAAACCTCTTCGCCCGTCGAGCAGCCGGCATGCCAGATGCGAATGAAGGGATAGGTGCGCAGCATTGGAACAACGTGCTCGCGGAACGCGACGTAGAAGCTCGGATCCCGGAACATCGCCGTGACGTTGATGGAGAGATCCAGCAGGAGCTTCTCCATCATTTCGGGCTCGTGAAGCACTCGCTCCTGGAGGGCGCTCACGCTTGCGAGCCCTTCCTCCTCCATGCGCTTCCACAGCCGGCGGCGAATCGACGCGTAGGCGTAGGCGCGGAAATCGAATCCGTAATGACGGAAGATCCCCTCCAGCAACAGCTCGATCTCGATTCGCTCCAGATCGGGCTTGAACGCCTGCTGGTCGGGCTCCGCGCCAGTAATGGGCGCTTCCTCTACCTGTACAGCCATACTCTCAGCAGCGACAACAGCTGCTCGGTATCGACGGGCTTGGTGATGTAGTCGGACGCTCCCGCCGCGATGGTCTTCTCGCGATCACCTTTCATCGCCTTCGCCGTGAGCGCGATGATCGGCAGGGTCTTGAACCGATCCATCGCTCGTATCGCCCTAGTCGTCTCGTAGCCATCCATTTCGGGCATCATGATGTCCATCAACACCGCATCGACATTCGGATCCTTCTTGAGCTGTTCGATTGCCTGCTTTCCGTCTTCAGCAAATCGAACGATCATGCCGTGATCCTCGAGCATGCTCGTCAGCGAGAAGATGTTGCGGACGTCATCATCCACCACGAGGATGTTCTTGCCGGCGACCACAGAGTCGGCATCGTGCAGATGCTCCAGCATCTTCCGCTTCTGCTCGGGCAGCTTTGCCTCGATGCGGTGGAGGAAGAGCGCGGTCTCGTCGAGCAGGCGCTCAGGAGACTTCACGTCCTTCACGATGATCGTCTCCGCGTACTTCTTGATCTTCGTCTCGTCCTCCTGACTGAGCTCCTTCCCGGTGTAGATGATGATGGGAAGGTCATGGTTGTCCGGGTCCGACTTGACCTTCTCCAGCAGGTCGAACCCGCTCATGTCGCTGCTGTGGAGGCCGAGATCGAGCACCATGCAGTCGAAGTGCTTCTCGTGCAGCTTGGTGAGCGCTTCCTCCGCGGAGGCGACCGCGGTGATATCGACATCGTCGTGCGCGATCAGCTCCTCAATGCTCTGTCGCTGCGTCTCGTTGTCCTCGACAACGAGCAGATTCTTGGGCACGGTATCGATGAAAGTCGCGATTCGCGCGAACGCCGCATCGAGTGCCTCCTTGCTAACGGGTTTGGCCAGAAAGGCGATCGCACCCGCGTTGAGGCCCGCACGTTTCTGCTCGACGCCGGAAATTATGTGAACAGGGACATGCCTCGTCGCAGGATCGCGCTTGAGACGATCGAGCACCTCGAGCCCGTCCATTCCAGGCATGTCGATGTCGAGAGTGATCGCATCCGGACGAACCTCGCGCGCGGCCGTGAGTCCGGCCTCGCCATCCAGCTCGACGACTCCCTTGTAGCCCTTGTCGCGCGCCATATCGAGCAGAACCTTCGCGAAGTTCTTATCGTTCTCAATGACGAGCACGGTGCGGTCACCCTCTTCGATGTTCTCCCTGTCGTCGGGGATCACCGTTTGCGGTACCGCTCGACGCTCGGGCCTATACTGCAGCGCGTCACCGGTGGGCCTGCGCCGCTGGTCTCGACTTGCCACTTGCCTGACAGGGGTGGTCCGTTGCGGCCTTGTTTCTGTTTTGCCGGGCAGTGAGGGGTAGTTGGTCGTGCTTATCGGATCGCGGTCGGGCCCATCCTGACGTGGGATGTACCGCGTGGGAAGGAACAAGGTGAAGGTGCTGCCCTGACCTTCCACGCTCTCGACCCTGATTTCGCCGCCCAGCAGCCGCGCAATCTCGCGGCTGATCGAAAGTCCGAGACCCGTTCCGCCATACTTGCGGCTCGTGGTTCCGTCCGCCTGCTGGAACGCCTCGAAGATCAGGCGCTGTTTGTCCTTGGGAATTCCGGCGCCCGTATCCGCTACGGCGAACGCTATTACTTCCGGCGATCCTTCGAGAGTCGGATTCAGAAACCGGCGTCCCTTCTCCGCGCGACGAACGGTGAGAGTGACGTCTCCGTGGTCCGTGAATTTGAACGCATTGGACAGAAGGTTCTTTAGAACCTGCTGCAGGCGCCCGCCATCGGTGAGGATCGTCGGCGGAAGATCGGCGTTAAGCTCCACGTGGAAGCCAAGTCCCTTCTGATCGGCGAGCTGGCTGAAGTTGCGATCGACGAAATCCTTGACGTCTGCCATCCCGACTTCCGTCGGGTTCACATCCATCTTGCCGGCTTCGACCTTCGACAGATCGAGCACGTCGTTGATGAGATTGAGCAGATCGCTGCCCGAGGTCAGAATCGTATGAGCAAATTCGACCTGCTTCGGCGTGAGATTGCCGTCCTTGTTCTCGCTCAACAGACGCGCTAGGATGAGGAGGCTGTTGAGCGGAGTTCTCAGCTCGTGCGACATGTTGGCGAGAAACTCCGACTTGTACTTGGAGCTTAGGGCGAGCTGCTCCGCCTTCTCCTCGAGAGCGACTCTCGCTCCCTCGACCTCCTCGTTCTTCGATTCGACCTTCCGGTTCTGCTCGGCGAGTAGCGATGCCTTCTCCTCCAGCTCCTCGTTGACCTGCTGTAGCTCCTCCTGCTGATCCTTGAGCAGCTCCTCCGAAGTCCTGAGCGTCTGGGCCTGCGCCTCGAGCTCGGCGTTTGATTTCTTCAGCTCTTCCTGCTGCATGCGCAGCTCTTCAGACTGACTCTGCAGCTCCAGCGTCAGGCTCTGCGACTGCTCGAGCAGCTCCGCTGTGCGCATGTTGGCGGCGATCATGTTGATCACGACGCCCACGCTCTCCGTGAATTGATCGAGGAAGAGCTGGTGGATCTGGCTGAACGGCAGGAACGAAGCGAGCTCGATCACCGCCTTTACTTCTCCCTCGAACAGCACGGGCAGCACGATGACGTTGCGCGGTGTCGCTTCTCCGAGGCCGGACGAGATCTGGATATAGTCCTCCGGAACGTTCGTCAGCAGAATCGGCTTCTTCTCCAGCGCCGCCTGACCGACGAGCCCTTCGCCGAGGTGGAACCGGTTGGCGACGTGCTTCCGCTCCTTGTACGCGTAGCTCGCAATGAGCCTGAGCACCGGTGTCTGGTTCTCGTCGTCCATGATATAGAACGCGCCATGGTGGGCCGAGACGAGCGGCGTGAGCTCCGACATAATGAGCTTCGACAGCGCTTCCAGATCCTTTTGTCCTTGCATCATCCGCGAGAACTTCGCGAGGTTCGTCTTCAACCAGTCCTGTTCCGAGTTTTTCTCGGTTGTCGACTTCAGGTTCACGATCATCTGGTTCATGTTGTTCTTCAGCTGGTCCAGCTCGCCCTGAGCCTCCACCGCGATCTGCCTGCTCAAATCGCCGCGCGTCACGGCGGTCGCGACATCCGCGATCGCGCGCACCTGCAGCGTCAGGCTGTTGGCCATTGCGTTCACGTTGTCGGTAAGCGCTCTCCATGTACCGGCCGCGCCTGGCACTTCTGCCTGGCCACCCAGCTTTCCTTCGGTGCCTACTTCCTTGGCCACGCGTGTTACTTCATCGGCGAAGACGCGGAGCGAGTCCACCATCGCGTTGACCGTGTTCTTGAGCTCCAGAATCTCGCCGCGCACTTCGACAGTGATCTTCTGCGAGAGGTCTCCCCTGGCGACGGCGGTCGTGACGAGGGCAATGTTTCTGATCTGGCTCGTCAGGTTGCCGGCGAGCGTATTCACGTTGTCAGTCAGGTCTTTCCACGTCCCTGCAACTCCGGGAACGTTCGCCTGTCCGCCCAGCTTTCCTTCAGTGCCTACGTCGCGTGCGACGCGTGTCACTTCGGAGGAGAACGCGCTCAGCTGATCGACCATTGTATTGATCGTATTCTTCAGCTCCAGGATCTCACCTTTCACGTCGACCGTCATCTTGCGCGAGAGGTCTCCCTTCGCGACCGCGGTCGTGACGTCGGCGATGTTTCTCACCTGACCCGTGAGATTGCTCGCCATGAAATTCACGTTGTCGGTGAGGTCCTTCCACGTTCCGGCGACGCCAGGCACGTTTGCCTGGCCGCCTAGCCGGCCTTCGGTTCCCACCTCGCGTGCGACACGGGTTACTTCCCCGGCAAATACGCTGAGTGAGTCCACCATCGTGTTGATGGTCTGCTTGAGCTCGAGAATTTCGCCTTTTACATCGACGGTGATCTTGCGCGACAGATCTCCCTTCGCGACTGCGGTCGTCACGTCGGCGATGTTTCTGATCTGGCCCGTAAGGTTGGACGCCATCGCGTTCACGTTGTCGGTCAGGTCCTTCCAGGCGCCGGCCACACCGCGCACCATGGCCTGGCCGCCCAGCTTGCCTTCCGTGCCGACTTCGCGCGCCACGCGCGTCACCTCCGACGCGAAGGCCTTGAGCTGGTCCACCATCGTGTTGACGGTATTCTTCAACTGGAGGATTTCGCCTTTCACCTTCACGGTGACCTTCTTGGAGAGA
>DASWGL010000450.1:0-5900 GCA_036393735.1 Gemmatimonadaceae bacterium
AGTCATCACGCGGTCAAGATCGTGACGATTCTCCCGCAGATGAACGGGGCGATCGCTACGGCGGAGATGGTCAAGTAGTCGGGTTGGAACTGTCCGACTCATTCCGTTGTCTAAATGACCATGAATCTTTCCCGAAAAACCCCGTGCGTGACCGCGGCTGTGCTCGTCGCAGCGTGCAGCCCTTCCGTCACAACGAGTACCACGCCAGTGAAGACTGATTTCCTCCAGGCGAACATCGATCCAACGGTGAACCCCGGACAGGACTTCTTCACGTACGCCAACGGCGGCTGGTTGAAACGCAATCCCATCCCCAACACCGAATCCGCGTGGGGAATCGGCAACGTCGTGCGCGAGCAACTGTACCTCAATCTCCGCAGCATCAATGAACAAGCGGCGGGCGCGTCCGCGCCGCTCGGTAGCGACCAGCAAAAGATCGGAGACTTCTGGGCGACCGCGATGGACACCGCCAAGGCGGAGCGGCTCGGGATGCATCCGCTCGACGGTGAGCTGGCCCGCATCGACGCGATCCGGAACGCCAATGATGCGCTCGATGTCGCGTTTGCACAGAACCCGATTCAGATCGGATCGTTCTTCAACTTCGGCGTCTATCAGGACGAGAAGAAGAGTGACCTGATGTCGGTGCACCTGAGTCAGGGCGGACTCGGACTTCCCGATCGCGATTTCTACGTCAACCCCGACACCGGCGTCGCGCACATTCGCGAAGAGTACGTGGCGCACATCGCGCGCACTCTCAAGATGCTCGGCCGGGATGACGCCGGCGCGAAAACGGCCGCCGCGAATGTGATGGCATTCGAGACGGCTCTCGCCAAAGCGTCGCGCAAGCTCGAGGATCTCCGCGATCCTGTGGCGAACTACAACAAGATGACGCCGGTGCAGCTGACGTCGAAGTATACCCCGTCGATCGCATGGTCCGACCGGCTCGCGGTGTTTGGCGTGCGCACGGATTCCGTCGTCGTGGGACAGCCGGAATTTTTCACGGCGCTCCAGACGCTGGTTCAATCGACGCCGGTGCCGGTTCTCCAGGATTACCTGCGCTATCAGCTCGTAACTTCGTACGCGCCATATCTGAGCAACGCGGTGTACGCCGAGCGTTTCAGCTTTTACAACCGCGTGCTCAACGGTCAGAAGGAGCCGCGGCTGCGCTGGAAGCGCGTCCTCGACGCCGAAGGCGAGGCAATGGGGATGGTGCTCGGAAGGATTTTCGTGAAGGAGTATTTCCCGCCCGTCGCCAAGAAGCGATACGCCGACATGGTCGAGGCGATTCGCACGGCGTACCGCGACCGCATCAATCAGCTCGACTGGATGAGCGACTCCACCAAGGCGCGTGCGCTGCAAAAGCTTGCCGCGGTCTATCCCAAGGTCGGCTATCCCGACAAATGGAAGGACTACTCCGCCCTGGTCGTCGGCCGCAACTCTTATGCGGAGAACATGATGAACGCGGCCCGGTGGGGCTTCAACGACATGATCTCCAAGTTCGGCAAGCCCGTCGACCGAGCCGAGTGGGGGATGACACCGCAGACGTACAACGCCTACTACAATCCTTCCAACAACGAGATCGTGCTGCCCGCCGCGATATTCACGGTTCCCGGAGTGCCTGACTCGCTCGTTGATGACGCGGTTGCCTACGGATATGCGGCCGCCGGAACGATCGGCCACGAGATCACGCACGGCTTCGACGACGAGGGCCGGCAGTTCGATGCGGCGGGCAATCTCACCGATTGGTGGACGAGCGCCGACGCCACAAAATTCCAGCAGCGCGCGGACGTAATGGCGCGGCAGTTCGACGCCTACCAGCCAATGCCCGGACTCCACATCAACGGCAAAGCGAGCCTCGGCGAAAACATCGCTGACTACGGCGGCGTTCTACTCGGCCTCGATGCGTTCAAGAAGACGGCGCAATACAAGGAAGGGAAGCCGATCGGCGGGCTCACTCCAGTCCAGCGCTACTTCCTCGGCTACGCTCTCGGGTGGATGACCCAACAGCGTGATGAGTCACTGCGTCGGGGACTCTTGAGCGACGTGCACGCGCCGGCGAAATGGCGGGTGCTGGGTCCGCTGGCCAACATCTCGGAGTTCTACGATGCGTTCGGGGTCAAGCAGGGCCAGCCAATGTGGCGGCCGGATTCTCTTCGGGTTCGAATCTGGTAGGGGGTTGTTGCGCGTCGCCTGCGAACGGTTTAGCATTGATTCAATGACAATGTCGACTTTCTTCCGCCACACGCATAAGCACCACGGCCTCACGGGCCGCGGGGCGCTTTTGCGTGTACACGTCAGATTATAGTCGACTAGTCAGACTCCACTCGCAGAGCTTCCGCAGCCCGTCCCATTCCTGGACGGGCTTTTTCGTTTTCGACCACTCATCTACTGACGGGCTTTTTCTTTTCCAACACTCATCTCATGCTCAAGATCGCACTGCCAAACAAGGGACGGCTCGCCGACGATACGCGCGAGCTCTTCGGTGACGCCGGACTGCCGGTGCTCTCACGGGGAGATCGTGCACTCTCCGCATCGCTCGGTGGCGAATTCGAGGCACTGTTCGTTCGCGCGCAGGACATACCTGAGTTCGTCGCCGACGGCGTGGCCGATGTCGGAGTTACCGGCTGGGATCTCGTTTGCGAGGCCGCGCGACCCGTCGAGCGACGACTCGACCTCGGCTTCGGCGAGTGCCGCCTGATCGCTGCCGCGCGCGAAGACAGCGTTATCACGACCCTCGACGACATTGCGGAAGGCTCGCGCGTCGCCACTTCATTCCCCAACATAACGCGAAGCTTCTTCGAGGCGCGCAACCAGAACGTCGAGATCGTGCCGATATCGGGCGCGGCGGAAATCGCACCGCTGCTGGGCATCGCCGAGGTGATTGTTGACATCACGTCGACCGGCTCGACGCTCAGGGTCAACGGACTGCGCGAGATCGGACTGCTGCTCACGTCACGCGCGCAGCTCGTCACGAAATGCGACGCGGTGTTCGAGGCGGTCAAGGAAGAGGCGCTCGAGTCGCTCATCATGGCGCTCGATTCGGTGGTGAGAGCGCGCGGGAAGCGATACCTGATGGCGAACGTCCAGCGGAAATCGCTCGATGCCGTCAAGAAAATCATTCCCGGCATCAACGGCCCGACGGTGATCGACATTCTGAACGGAGGCGATCGGGTTGCGGTCCACGCGGTGGTGGACGCCGACAGGGTCTTCAAAACCATCAGCGCGCTAAAGGCGCTCGACGCCACCGGAATTCTCGTCACGCGAGTGGAGCGCCTGATGCCATGAGCCGGCCGATCGCGAGGAACGTGGAGCGTCCGCGTACCGTTAGCCCGACGATCGAGAAGAGCGTGGAGCGTCGGCGCACCATTAGCCCCACGAACGAGAATGCGCGTTTGAGATACACTGGCGCGTTGAGCGCTCTGTCGCGGGACGATCGGGCCGCGCTCCTGCGCAGAACAAATGCGACGAGCTCTGTCGTGCGTGAACAGACGGAGGAGATCATCCGGCGGGTGCGACGCGATGGTGATCGTGCGTTGCGCGAGATGGCTGTTACGTTCGATGGAGTCTCGCTCGATGCGATCGAAGTACCGATCGCTGTCAGACGACGGGCGCTCGCGGAGATCGATCCGACGCTGCGATCCGCTCTCGAGCGCGCAGCGCGGAATATCGAACGCTTTCATTCGGCAGATCCGCCCCGCACCGTCGAAGTAGAAACAGAGCCAGGTGTGACGGTCGGGCGGAGACCAGATCCATTGCAGCGTGTCGGCATCTACTCGCCAGGGGGACGCGCGGCGTACGCCAGCAGCGTACTGATGGCAGGAATTCCGGCTCGAGTGGCCGGTGTTTCGGAAATCGTTCTCTGCTCTCCGCCTCGAGGGGATGGCTTTCCAGCGCCGGTGGTGCTCGCCGCGTGCGAAATCGCGGGTGTGGGTCGCGTCTTCGCCATCGGCGGAGCGGGCGCGATCGCCGCGATGGCTTACGGAACCGATAGCATTCCGCGCGTCGACAGGATCGTCGGGCCGGGAAACGCCTACGTCGCGGAAGCGAAGCTCCAGGTCAGCAGAGATGTAGGGATCGACTCTCCCGCCGGGCCGAGCGAGTTGCTGGTGATTTGTGACACGGATGCCAACGCGGAGACGATCGCCCGCGAAGTCATCGCGCAAGCGGAGCACGATGTGAATGCTTGCGTGGTCGTCATCGCTGTGGGCGATGAGACCGCGTCCGGAATAACCGATGCTATCGAGCGCGTTCTTCCGGGCGTGTTGCGCGCCGACGTGGTTCGCGCAGCTCTGGAGCAGAACGGTGCCGTGCTCGGCGCCGATTCGGTCGCCGAAGCCGTCGATTTCGCCACCGAGTTTGCGCCCGAGCACTTGCTGCTGGCGCTCAAGGATGCGGAACGAGTGCTGCCCGAAATCCGAAACGCGGGTTGCGTATTCGTCGGCGAGCAATCATCGGTCGTTTTCGGGGATTACATCACTGGCGGCAATCACGTCCTGCCGACGGGCGGATTGGCGCGCAGCTATTCAGGGCTCGGACCGCTCGACTTCGTTCGCTGGACATCCTATCAGAAGCTGACTCGAGCGGCCGCTCGACGCCTCTCCGCCGACACTGCGGTTCTCGCCAATGCAGAGGGTTTGCCGGCGCACGCTGCTGCCGCCTTTGGCTGGAGTGTCCAATGCTGACAGCGAATGAGACTCGTGGCGCTGACTCGATCGCTGGCTTGACGCGTGAGGGTTATCGCGGGATCGCGCTCTACTCCGCGGCCGGCGGGCGATGCGACCTCGACCTCAGCGACAACACGAATCTATGGGGCGCGCCGCCCGCGGCCTTGCGCGCGCTCGGGACGGTCGGAGCAACGGAGATCGCACGGTATCCGGCAGCGTACGAGCCGGCGCTCGCGAAAGCGTTGGCCGATTATGCCGGCGTATCGCCCGACATGATCGCCTGTGGCTGCGGCTCTGATGACGTGCTGGATTCTGCCATACGAGCTTTCGCCGAACCGGGCGAAAAGCTGTGCCTGCCCGATCCGTCGTTCAGCATGATCCCCGTCTTCGCGCGAACGAACGGGCTGCGCCCCGTTGCGATCCCGCTCACTCGGTGGCTCGACGCCGATGTCGATGCAATGATCGAGACAGGTGCGCAGATCATCTACCTTTGCTCGCCCAACAATCCGACGGGCGGAGCGTTTTCACGGCGGGCGGTCGAGCAAATCGTCGAAAGGGCGCCGGGACTCGTGATCATCGATCAGGCGTACGTCGAATTCGGTGGCGACGATTTCACTGATCTTGCCTCAAGTGGCAGGCCGGTTCTGCTGACGCGAACGATGTCCAAGGCGTTTGGACTCGCCGGGCTTCGAGTGGGCTACGGTATCGGCTCAGCGGAGCTGATCGCTGAAGTTCTCAAGGCGCGTGGTCCGTACAAGGTGAGCTCGCTGGGGGAGCGCGCGTCGATCGCAGCACTCAACAGTGATCGCGCCTGGGTGAGCGAACACGTAGAAGAAGCTGTCGCAAACCGTACCCGCTTCCGCGCGGAGCTCGCGAGGCGTGGCATCGGGTCGCTGGAGTCGTCGGCGAATTTCGTTCTCATACCAGTGAACGATTGTGCTACGGCCTCCCGAAAACTTGAGCGCGCGGGAATCTGTGCGCGCCCGCTCCGGGATCTGGCAGGTATCGGCGATGCGATGCGGATCGCGATTGGACCGTGGAATATGATGCAGCGCTGCCTCGACGCACTCGTGGCGGAAGACCCTATCGGAATGACAACGACCTCCAGGGAGTGAAGGTTGCCCGCGCCGTAGTCGAAGATCGCGAGTCGCGTCACTTACTTTCCCCTGAGGTCGTTGTCATTCCGATAGGGTCTTCGGCCACGAGTGCGTCGAGGCAGCGCTGCATCATATTCCACGG
>DASWGL010000451.1:0-6307 GCA_036393735.1 Gemmatimonadaceae bacterium
TCGGAACACAGACGGACACGATCCACACACCGACAGTCGACGTCGGCACCCAGACCACGACGGTTGCGGTCCCGAAGGTCAAGATGGATTCCGCGAAGATCAAGACCCCGACGGTCAAGATAAAGAGGTAACTCACCTACCGGGCACGGGCGCCTCCGGTGATGTGATCCAGGGCCCCGCCAGCAATGGCGGGGCCTTTTTGCTGGTTACCAACTGCTGAGGACTGCGGACTAACTGCAGAGGATTTCGGACCAACTGCTACTGCGAATCGCAGACTAATTGCGGATTGGGGCACTAACTTCGGAGTGAGGACTCAGCCCTACAAGCTGCCAGCGTTCCGATCGTAGTC
The DNA here is from genome assembly GCA_036393735.1 of Gemmatimonadaceae bacterium. Taxonomy (GTDB): domain Bacteria; phylum Gemmatimonadota; class Gemmatimonadetes; order Gemmatimonadales; family Gemmatimonadaceae; genus UBA4720. The sequence continues at coordinate 350 of DASWGL010000451.1, forward strand.
CCCAGTAAGCAGTAGCTGCTGGTCCGAATTTCCTCAGCCGTTGGTCCGCCGTCCGCAGTTAGTCTCCCAATCCGTAGTCAGTCTGCGATCCGCAATTGCTGTTGGTTCGCAGTCCTCAATCCTTAGTTCTCGTGGTATATTTCAGGTGCCCCAGGTCCCGGAGGGCGTGAGCCCGCTAACTCCGTCAGGACCCCGAAGGTAGCAGCGGCATGCGTGTCTAACGTTGCTCCGTAAGACCTGGGGTACTCCCGCCTAGCAATGTCTCTCGCACTCGCCCGCAAATACCGCCCAAAGCGCTTCGCTGACGTAGCTGTCCAGTCGCACGTGTCGAACACGCTGCGTGGCGCCATCGCCAGGGGACGAGTTGCGCACGGCTACCTTCTCTGCGGACCGCGCGGAGTGGGCAAGACGACGCTCGCCCGCGTCCTCGCGATGGCGCTGAATTGCGAGAACAGGCGCGACGATGGCGAGCCGTGCGGAGAGTGCATCTCGTGCCAACGCATCTGGAGCGGATCGTCGAGTCTGGACGTGGTGGAAATTGATGCGGCATCGAATCGCGGTGTGGATGATGCGCGCGATCTGCGCGAGCGGGCGATGTACGCTCCTTCCGGCGATGATCGCTTCAAGGTCTACATTGTCGACGAGGCGCACATGCTGACGCGAGAAGCCTGGAATGCGCTGCTCAAGATTCTGGAGGAGCCGCCACCACGCGTCGTATTCGTCTTCGCGACGACAGAGCCCCAGAAAATCGCCCAGGCAGCGGCGCCCGTTCTCAGCCGCCTCCAGCGCTTCGATCTCAAGCGCATCGGACTCGCCGACATCACCAGCCGTCTCTCGACCGTCCTGGAGAAGGAAGGAGTGAAGGCGTCCGATGATGCGCTGTCGATGATCGCGCGCGCCGCCGATGGCTCCATGCGCGACGCTCTGAGCCTCACCGATCAGGTGATATCGATCGGCGAGGGAGAGGTGAGCGCCGAACGGGTCCGCGAAGCTCTGGGCCTCGTGCCCGAGGATGAGATTCTGGCGATCGTCGACATTATCGCCGGACATCGTGCGGGCGAAGTCTTCTCCGTGGTGAACAAGCTCGCCGACGCGGGCGTCGACTTCGGGGTGTTTCTCTCGGGCTTCGCCGATATCCTCCGCGCTCAGCTCACTGTCGTCCTGAATGGGAAAGCCGAGGGCGTCTCGGCAACCGCCGCGGCTGCTCTCAGAGAGAGACGGGATCTCTTCACCGCTGGCGATCTGCTCCGGATGCTCAGCGCTGTCAACGCGTTGGAGCCGACGTTCAAAAAGAGCTCGCAGCAGCAGCTTCTCATCGAGATGCTGCTGGTTCGGATGGCGCTTCTGGATCGCACCGTCGCGCTCGAGGATCTGCTCAAGGGCCTGGGCGGGGAATCGACGCCGGGAGCCCAAAGAGCCGAGGTACCCAGTGGATCGGTGCGGACCCAGCCGTCCCAAGCGTCGGTTGCGCGAACGGCTCAGCGTCCTTCGACACGGCCGGGATATCCCCCTCAGCTTGATGCACCCAACGCGCTTCCGCCAGCCGTCGCTCCGAAGCCGTCCGCTTCGCCCGTCAATGAGGGCCAGCTCCGCGAAATGAAGCGCGCGATGGAAACCACGGCACAGGATTCGAATCGAAGCCGCATGACACCGGAGGCACTGAAGGAGGAGCGCATCGGCATGCTCCGCCAGAAGGATCCAGCGCTTGGCGCGGCCATCGACGAGCTCGATCTCGAGCTCCTCGATTAACTATCAATCCTGATTCCTGAGCATGGCAGACTTCACGAAAATCTTTGAGCAGGCGCAGCAGATGCAGGCGCGGATGCAGCAGATGCAATCCGAGCTGGAAAAGCAGACCGTTTCGGCGGCAGCCGGCGGTGGGATGGTAACCGTCGAGGCCGACGGGAAAGGCACCATCACCCGGGTCAGGATCGATCCCAGCGTTGCCGATCCGAAGGACGTCGAGATGCTCGAGGATCTGGTTCTGGTGGCCGTCAACGAGGCGCAGAAGAAGGCAGCCGAGCTCGCACAGGGAGAGATGAGCAAGCTGACCGGCGGCCTGAACCTCCCCTTCAAGCTTCCGTTCTAGCGTGGGAGCTATCGACGATCTCGCCGCCGAACTTTCGAAGCTGCCCGGAATCGGGCGGAAGACGGCGCTCCGCCTGACATATCACCTTCTGAAGCAGTCGCCCGAGCAAGCCACGCGCCTGGCCGCGGCGCTGACTACGCTGGCGGAGAAGGTCCGACCGTGCCCCCAGTGCTTCAATCTGACAGAGGAGGATTTGTGCTCCATCTGCCGTGACGCGCGCAGGGATACGGGAGTCATCTGCGCAGTAGAGGAAGCATCTGATATCGGGGCGATCGAACGGTCTGGCGAGTTCCGGGGCGTGTATCACGTCCTGGGAGGTCGCCTGTCCCCGTTGGATGGCATCGGACCCGAAGATCTCACCATACCGCAGCTGGAGACGAGAGTGTCGGCTGGAGTCGTCCGCGAAGTGATAATTGCCACCAATCCGAGCATAGAAGGCGAGACCACGGCGCTGTACGTACAGCGCAAGCTGGCCCGCTATCCCCTCACGATCTCCCGAATTGCCAGGGGACTTCCCGTCGGGGGCGATCTCGAATACGCGGATGGCGTGACCATTGCCCAAGCGTTGACCGCCAGGAGGGCAATGTGAGCAAACAGCGCGTGAGCTTCGTGGCGGTGGGATTTCTGGGCGGAGTGGCGGCCGGGACCCTGATCTGGAGCCGTCTGCAGCGGCAGTACCGCCGCAACCTGTTTTCCCCCCACATGTTCCGGCGCGTCGCCGCGCTCGGATACCTTCGCGCGCGGCCGTCAGTGAATACCGCTCAGCTGCTTCGCGAATACGTGGCCTGGGAGCCGCGCTCCATACTCCGCGGGCGCGGAGTGAGGATGCTGAAGCGGCTCGAGTCGACGCTGTGACCGGGGGACGATGACCGCCAGCACGGCCAACTGGTCGTTCACTCAGGACGACTTCACCGGAATAACTGAATCCCTGAACCGCTTTCTGGGCGAGACCAAATCGATCTGCGCGCTTCTGGTCGATCGTTCCGGCCAGCTCGTGACGACTGTCGGTGATGCGACGGGACTCGACACGACGGCGTTCGCAACCCTGACCGCCGCGGACTACAGCGCCAACGACCAGCTGGCGAAGCTCGTTGGCGAAAGCGATTTCTCGAGCCTCTTTCATCAGGGTGAAAAGGAATCCATCTATGTCGCGGACATCGCGCGGCGGCTGCTGCTGGTAATAATCTTCGATTCGCGCACGACTGTCGGGCTCGTCCGCCTGAGGATGAAGGGCGAGATCGAGGAGTTGACGCTGTTAATCGATCGTGTATTCTCTCGCGGACGCAATGGCGCCGCGCCCGAAGAGCATCTGCTCCGCGGCGCGGATGACGAGATCGACAAACTCTTCAACTGGTGAGGAAGAGCTAGCCGTGTCGATGATCAACTACGCCTCGCGCGAGATCAACTGTAAGATCGTTTACTATGGTCCCGGGCTGGGCGGCAAAACGACGAATCTCGAGCACGTCTACGGCAAGGTTAAGCCGGAGACGAGAGGAAAACTCATATCTCTCGCGACCGAGACCGAGCGCACGCTCTTCTTCGATTTCCTCCCTGTTGATCTGGGAACCATTCGCGGGTTCAAAACACGCTTCCACCTCTACACCGTGCCGGGTCAGGTCTACTACAACGCCAGCCGCAAGCTCATACTCAAGAACGTGGACGGCATCGTCTTCGTGGGTGACTCGCAAGCCGAGCGCATGGAAGCAAACCTCGAGTCGATGCAGAATCTCTACGACAACATGGCTGAGTACGGATACGACCTGACCCAAATGCCGTTCGTGATACAGTACAACAAGCGCGATCTGGCCAACGCCGCTCCGATCGAGGATCTCCAGGCGGCTCTCAATCCTGGTTGGGAAGTGGAGGACGCGAGCAAGCATCGTGTCCAGCCCGACCCGTACCACGCCGGGCAGAATCTCGTCGATCAGGTGTCGGGCGGTGAATGGGTGGAGAGGGCACCGTATTTCGAGGCGATCGCGGTAAACGGAGATGGCGTGTTCGACACGCTCAAGGCCGTGAGCAAGCTGGTGTTGAAGGCGCTCGCCTAGCGGCCCGGGAACCGGCGGGTGAACCTCAACCTCCCGAACACGATCACGGCCGGCCGGATACTCGCCGCGCCATTCATCGCAGCACTGCCCTTCATTGCGTCGCCTGGCGCAAGACTCGCCGCGTTTGTTCTTTATATCGTAGCGGCGGTGACCGACTACTACGACGGGAAGCTGGCGCGTACGCGGAATCTCATCACGGACCTTGGCCGGCTTCTCGATCCGCTCGCTGACAAGCTGCTCCTGTTTGCCACTCTGATTCCGATGTTCGTGCTGATGGCGCCGCCCAACGACCCGTTCGTTCCCACGCGCGCGGAGAGCATTGATGCTGCCCGACTACAGTTCGCAACTCCATTTGGGCAGGTCGGGTTGCCATGGTGGATAGTCGCGATCGTAATCGGCCGCGAGATATTCATGACCCTTTTCCGCCATGCCTCCGCGCGTCGCGGGGTCGTCATCTCGGCGATAGGTGCAGCCAAATGGAAGACCGGGTTCCAGTCGGTTTGGGTCGGCTCGGCCTACTTCTGGTTTTTTGCGGCGACGCTTGCGCGAGCCGAGGCGTGGACCAGTGCTGCCTGGCGCGCCTTCGCTAACTTCAACGGCATCGTCGGAACGGTCACGATGGTCGCATCGGTATTTCTCACGCTCTACTCTCTCGGCATTTATCTCCGGCGCTACGCCGGGGTATTCGCACCTTGAACTCTCTCCAGGTCGAGCTGATCACCATTGGTGACGAGCTCCTCCTCGGCTTCACGATAGATACGAACGCCGCGCATATATCGCGCACCCTCGCGGCAGCCGGTGTCGAGATCGTTCGTCGCACCACCGTTGGCGACGAGGCCGACCGGATCGCGAGTGCGGTGCGCGAAGCGCTCGACAGAACCGGTGCCGTGATAACGACCGGTGGCCTTGGACCCACGAGCGACGATCTCACCAAGCCCTCGATCGCGAAGATCTTCGGCCGGAAGATGAAGCTGGACGAAGACGTCATGGCCGCGCTCGAGCGACGGTGGAGAACGCGATTCCCCAACAGCGTTTTCCCCGCGACGAACCGGACGCAGGCGGAGATCCCCGAGGGCGCGCGGATTCTCGCCAACCGTCACGGCACGGCGCCCGGGATCTGGCTCGAGGACGAAAAGGGCCGGTGGGTTGCAATGATGCCGGGCGTTCCGCGCGAGATGCGCGGAATGCTCGCCGAGGAGCTCGTGCCGGCAATCAAGTCGCGGGCAAAGGGTTCGGAGAGCGTCGTTCTTTCCGGTACGTTGCGGACGACCGGCATCGCTGAGTCGGCGATCGCGGAGTTGCTGGGGCCGAATCCCCTGGGGGAGGCCGGCACGGAGCTGGGATCGCTTCCCCTTGCCTACCTGCCTGGAGTCGCCGGCGTCGATCTTCGTGTCACGGCGAAGGGATTGCCCCGTGCTCGCGCGGAAAAACTCGTAAAAGAAGCAATACTGAAACTACGGGGCAGGGTGTCGGCGTACGTCTATGGAGAGGACGACGCGGACCTCGCGGCCGTAGTGCTCGACAGATGCCGTTCTCTCGGGCTCAAGCTCGCGGTCGCCGAAAGCTGCACCGGCGGAATGCTGGGCGAGAGAATCACGAACATTCCAGGGTCGAGCGATGTCTTTTTGGGCGGCATCATCGCCTATCACAATGACGTGAAGCGGGACGCGCTCGGCGTCCGCGGCGAAGATATCGAGCGCTACGGAGCTGTGAGCGAGCAGGTGGCACTGCAAATGGCGTCGGGTGTTCGCGAAAGAATGGCTGTCGACATCGGGGTTTCGGTGACGGGGATTGCCGGGCCCGGTGGTGGTACTTTGGACA
>DASWGL010000452.1:0-4337 GCA_036393735.1 Gemmatimonadaceae bacterium
CGCTGCTCTGCCTGAGCTCGAAGCATTCCGCGAAGCCTATTTGCACTAGTCGCGGAGATTGGCCACGCTCACTCTGATCACCGACCGAGCGCGATTACCTGGTCGGCGCCGCGACTCGAAATCGCCGAAGTATCTCGAAGACTGAATCCAGGAGTTTGGCGATTGGCGGTCGCGCACTCAGATAATCGAGAGCAACACTTGTCAACGTCCCGAGCAGGGCACCACCAAGAACGTCACTCGGGTAGTGTGCGCCTACAAACACCCGCGCGATGGCCAGCAGCGTTGCGAGAACGAGAAGTGCCGCCCCTACGCGACGGTTGTATCTCCAAACCATGACTGCGACTGCGAACCCGAGAATGGCGTGATCACTCGGAAAGGAGGTGTCGAGCGAACGCGGAATGAGTTGGTTGACTGCATGGCTGAGATACGGGCGAGGGCGTGGAAATGCCTTGCCGATCAGTTGGCCGAGACCGAGCGCAACAAGCGCAGACACACCCGCCAGAAAAGCTCCGCGCTGGTTTCGAGACCGCCACGAGAGCCACAGGCCAACGAGAACGAGCGCAAATACGAAAGGTAGGTACCTCGCGGACGCGATCATCAGCGCGTCGAGAGCGGAGCTTCGACCGGCAAATCCGTTTATTGCGTGAAAGAGCGCGTAATCGAGCGATCCGGAGCTCGAATCGGCAACGGTGGTCATACTTAACACAATCATCTGGTCGGAGACCACGCGATCGCTATCCCTCGACGCTCCGGAACAATCGAGGTTGGCAGGAAAACTCGCTCGAAGATGTTGTCGGGGTGACCCTCATTGTAGCGGTCGAATAGCACCGCGGAATACGTCCCGAGTCCGCCTGCGGCGACAACGTCGCTCGCCCAATGTTTGTTCTTGTACATTCGCGCGAAGCCCACCAGCAACGCAGCGCTGTAACTAATCGGTGTGACATATCTCGCCGCGCCCGGCCAGGAGCGACGCACCTCGCGACTCGTTGCGGTCGCGGCCGCGAAAGCTACAGTGACGTGGGCAGAAGGCAGCGACGTATAGTCGTCGTTGGAGAAACCTTTCCCCAGCCGGAAATCTCGTGGCTCGTTAATGTCTCGCTGGGGTCGAGAGCGGCCAATCGTCATTTGTAAACCCTCGGCCAACACACCGCCCAACACGATTGCCTCGCCGGTGTGCATGCCAAGTGCCGCGATCGGACGGGAGTGTTGCTGAAGTCCGAGAAAATACTCACCTGCGCTCAGTATGGCCGAGCCCGGGAATCCGAGATTGCTGAAATCATTGGTCATTCCCCTGAGGGCGCGATTCGACTGGACCGATGGGCGCTGCAGGCTGCGTGCAACGGACTCGTCGATGGGCATCGTAGCCGCGGCGATTGCAATTACTCCCAGGGCGACACCAGCGTCACGCCCGCGGAACAGCGGAACGCGAGCATTCCCAACTGAAAATTGAGAGGTATCGAGATTTGTCTGAGTCGCGCTGCCAACAACTATGGAGGGGCCCTCTCGAGCCTGGGCAAAGAGAGAATGGGCGCTGGCTCCAAGTAAGAGAGCGAATGCTAGGCAGACTTTGGTCATCATTGATTGCGGAATCGGTGATCTCGGTTTCGTAGCCCACCGTGGCGCCGATGCGTTTCGCGCGTGGTCTGTTCGCAACCACAAATCGGTGACAACCGGGCTCGAACATTCTAGCGGAAACACAATCCCGACGGGGCTTGTCGGGATTAGTTGGTGCGATTAGGTTCCCGCCATTCTGAGCCCTTCTTCATCAAGCGGAGCAATGAGAAAACTTTATCTGTTAGCGCCAATAGCAATCGCCTTGATCAGTCCCGTGTCCATGGCAGTGGCACAACAGGGATATGAGTTCGAGGTATACGATACTCAGATTAAAAAGCCAGGAACGACCGAGTTCGAGCTGAATACGAATTTTGTCGCATCCGGTCCGAGGCGAGTCGATAGCAGCCTGTTCCCAACCCATCACATGCTGCGATCCAGTTTCGAGATCGGTGCGGGGCTAACGAACTGGCTCGAAGGGAGTATCTACCTTCTCGCCGTGCACCGACCCAGCGCAGGCACATCCTACGTTGGCAACCGTGTTCGAATCACCGCGGCTGCACCAGTCGATTGGAACTTGCCGGTTGAATTCGGACTGACGCAGGAAGTTGGTTACGCGCGACCCGGATTTGCAGAGAACCGCTGGACCTACGAGCTCTCGCCTATGATTGGGAAAACCTGGCGTTCCCTCGCGTTAGTGGCCAACCCCGCGTTCGAGCGCAGCCTCAGCGGGCCGGCCGCTCATCCGATTGAGTTCGAGCCGCGCGGAAGAATCAGCTACGGCTTCGGCGACGAAGGATCACTATCGCTCGAGTATTACAGCTCATTGGGTCCTACCTCCGGTTTCGATCCGCGATCCCAACAGAAGCACCAGCTCTTCGTCGCAGTTGAGAAAGAGTTTTCAACGCGCTGGGAACTGGCAGCATCATTCGGGCGCGGGCTTAGCGCTTCGTCCGACCGCAGCGTGGCAGCGACTCGCATCGAGTATCGCCTTAACCGTTAGGACGGATTCGTCCCACTTGGCGAGTGGCAATCAGCTCACGGCGATCAGCGCAGGCCGTTCGCGCGACGCAAGCTCCTATAGGAGCGAACACGCCTCATTGAACGCCAAGCGAGGAAGTCGCGGGTGCAGCGCGGTAGGATCTCCGTACCCAAGGTTGCAGAGAAAATTCGTCTTGACGTGCCCTTCGGGGAAGAATTCCTGATCGCAGCCGAAACAAGGCTTGCCGGCGGCAAAGAATTCCTCGTCCACCTTGGCATGATCGAACCCGGACATCGGCCCGCAATCGAGACCGAGAGCGCGCGCGGCGATGATCATGTACGCACCCTGCAGGCTGGAATTCCGCTTGGCGGTCGATTCGACCATCTCCGGATTGTTCTCGAAGAGCTTCGCCATCCCGGGGTTCTGGGGGAACAGCTTCGGCAGACGCTCGTAGAACCTCAGGTCATAGGCGACGATCACAGTCACTGGAGCGGTCATCGTCTTTTCAACGTTGAGTGGCGCCAGTGCCGGGCGAAGGCGTTCCTTCGATTCCTTTGATCGAAGAAACGCGAACCGCGCAGGTTCGGCATTCGCGCTCGTCGGTGCCCACTTCAACACGTCGTAGAGCTCGTGAAGCGTTTTATCCTGAATCGGCCGCGGCTGCCACTTCGAGTACGTGCGCGCCTCTCGGAACAGTGTGTCCAATACCGCGTCTTCGACTGTGTGCCCCATGTTGCCTCCCTATTCCTTCAGAACGAGCGTGACGTGATTGACGAGCCCGCGGGTGCTTTCTCGCGTGTTAGGCTGCAGGCCGCGTGCTCAGTTCACGTTCAAGTGCGCTGAGCCGAGTCCCCAGCTCGCAGAGCTTGAGTCCTACTACCACGCCGAGGAGGGCGGTCGCCGTGAAAGCCAAGGAGATGGGGACGAGCCAGAGGTCCGTAGGGTGCGCGAACGCCGCCTTAGCGTAGAGGAGTGCCAGGGCAGAATTGAAGAGGGCAACCGCGATAGTGCCAAGCGGGACGTTCTTGCTCATCGATGATCTCCTGTGAAGCCGGATGAATAATCGCGGGAATAATCCTCCGCATCGAAGGGTCTTGAGATGGAGACACATCCCGGGCCTATCAATGCATCGTGAGGATCTTCCATGAGTTTACACCAAGTGACCCGCTCCGGCCTGATCACCCGACACTGCAGACTTCGCCTCGTGCTCACTGCACTACTCCTGGCGAGCACTGCGGCTCGCACCAAAGATCTTGACGCCCAAGCCGAACCGAGCTCAGGCGCTTACTCCAGCTCGGCGGCGGAGACGCCGGCGACTCAGCGCGAAGGCGCATCATCGGTGAGCGTTCGTCTGTCGGAGTGGAAGCTCGAGCTCTCACGGCTGACTGTTCCCACTGGCGAAGTGGCGTTTACCGTGACGAATGGCGGGACGATGCTGCACGCGTTCGAAGTCGAAGGACAGGGACTCGAAAAGGATCTCGAGCCGATCAAGGTCGGCGCGACCAGCACCCTTCGACTCACCCTGCCGCCCGGTACGTACGAGCTGTACTGCCCAATCGATAGCGGAGCGCACAAGAAGATGGGAATGGTCGCGCACATCGAGGTCCTGGGCTCCGTGGATCTCGGCAGACTGGTCAACGCGATGAAACAGGGCGGTTACGTAATCGTGCTCCGCCACGGCGCGACCAATCCCAACCAGGCGGACACCGATCCACTTCATCGGGACAACATCGGGGCGCAGCGTCTCCTGAGTGCACAGGGCCGAGAGATCGCGGTACGGGTTGGAGATTCCTTCCGGATACTT
>DASWGL010000453.1:0-4083 GCA_036393735.1 Gemmatimonadaceae bacterium
CGCCGCACCCACGTAGCGTCTCATGGCGACTCCCGGATAGAATTTGGTTTCTGACCTGACCGGTCGTACATACCTCCTCCTAACCCCCACTCGGCGTCGATCGATACTACGCCTTTCTCGGCCGCAGCGACATAGGCTTTCGTTGCTTGCACGCGCAACTGGCTAACGCCTGCTACCGCTGAGCTTGATCCTGCTCACAATTCGCGAATCACCGCGGAATCTTCGCGGGCAACTCGAGAAAGTCACCGAACCTCTTAACCGCCGCCGCAACCGCTCTTCGCTCGGCCTCGCGCAGTCGAATCAACAACCTTAGTTCGATAACCGCCGTTTGTCTGGCAAGAGTCCTCCTCCATCCTCCGACAATCTGGCCGTCGACGACAAGAACATGCCCCGAAAGACCATCAGTCCTCGCCTTCAATCCGGACGCCTTGAGCCTGGCGTCGAACGCACTGCGATCCTTGAAGCCGATGAAGTATTCATCGTAGTTCGGCAGCAGGTGCGCCAGGATAGAAGAGATGCGCGGAGCCGCGTATGTGGCCGGAGACCAGTACGATCGACCGGCGATCGACGCGTGCTCGAGTTGTGACATAGCGGCGTCGACACCCCTCTTTGCGTCCGCCTTGGTGAGCCCGGACCACCAGGCGAAATCGTCGACGGTTGCAGGTCCACGGGTCGTGAAGTACCTCCGCGCGAGCTCGAACAATGCGGCGTCGCGCTCCAAAACGGTCGACCCCGTTACTCGTTCTTCGAGCAGGGCATACGTGAATTGCTTCCCTCGGCGTGCGCCGCTGCAGATGACTCCATCCAGCTCGGCCCGCATCATGATCGCCGCGAGCCGCTGAGAGTTCGTGATCTGGATCTTCGCTCTCTCGAGTACGAGCCCCAACTCGGCGCGAGTGAGCTGTTTTCCGTCTCGCAGGGCTTTCGTCAGCGCTGTTCTGCTGCGACGAGCCACGGCCTCATCAACCTCGAGCCAGCGATACCAGTGCGCGTTTGCTCTGTGGACTCGCGGTGCAGAGAGCGCCAGCATCCAGCCGACGTCAGCTGCCGCGACAAAATGCCAGGTCGGACGCAGGATGTGGGTGCGAACGATCGTTCCGTCGTCGATCTCTTTTTCGATTTGGGCGTCGGTGAGGCCGCGCGAACGTTGGGCGAGCCCCCACTTCGCAGCGCCGTAATCCTGCGCCTGCACCGCACCCAGCCTCGTCACGACCTCAGTCGCGTTTTTCCGCGTGGGCCTTACGAGCTCCTGGTTCACTAGACGCTGTTCTGCGATGTCCGGTGCGGGCATTTCCGCAACATCATAACCCCGTTCGCAGCATCGGAGAATTGACCGAAACCATTGCTAATGCTGAGCTTGGCCTGCTCACAATTTTGCGAATCACCGCGGACGCAAATGACTCGACAACGGTCTGCACACTAACCGCTTGCGCTATAGCCACTTACGGTCAGTTGCCAAGATTGATTTAAACGGGTCGCGAAGCTACATTACGGCTACTTCAAGCGGAGGCTTTTTTTGCCTCCCACCCCGCCTCCGAACCCAGTAGCGACGACCGGATTTAATGACGGCTCCGAACAACAGAGAGCGCATCCTCCCGCGCCTCATTCACGAAGAAATCAAAGAATCGTTCATCAATTATTCGATGAGCGTCATCGTCTCTCGCGCACTTCCAGATGTGCGTGATGGACTAAAGCCGGTGCACCGCCGCGTGCTCTACGCGATGAACGAGCTGGGACTCGTTCCAGGGCGCCCCTACAAGAAATCCGCGACAGTCGTCGGCGACGTGCTCGGCAAATATCACCCGCACGGGGACCAATCCGTGTACGACGCGCTCGTGCGTATGGTGCAGGATTTCTCGCTTCGTTATCCACTGGTTGACGGGCAGGGAAACTTCGGCAGCGTCGATGGCGATCCTGCCGCCGCGTACCGCTACACCGAATCCCGTCTCACCCGCATTGCCGTGGAGATGCTGGCGGACATCGACAAGAACACAGTCGATTTCGCGCCGAACTTCGACGACAGACTTCTGGAGCCGAAAGTTCTGCCCTCGGCGATTCCGAATCTCGTCGTCAACGGGTCTTCGGGGATCGCCGTTGGAATGGCGACGAACATCCCGCCGCACAATCTCGGGGAAGTAGTCGCCGCGCTGACGGCGTTGATCGACAATCCGGAGCTGACGCCCACCGACATCAGAAAACTGATCAAGGGTCCCGACTTCCCCACCGGCGGCTACATCTATGGCCGCGCGGGAATCAAGGATTATCAGGAGACGGGACGCGGCCGCATCATTATGCGCGCCCGCGCCGTGATCGAGGAGAAAGAATCCTCGAGCAAATCGCAGATCGTGGTCACCGAGCTTCCATACCAGGTCAACAAGGCGAAGCTGATCGGGGACATGGCGGAGCTGGTGAAGGAAGGAAAGCTCGAGGGAATCAGCGCGCTCCGGGACGAGTCCGACAAGGATGGAATGCGGGTCGTGATCGAGCTCAAGCGCGATGCGATTCCGCGCGTGGTGCTCAATCAGCTGTACAAGCACACGGTGATGCAGTCGACGTTCGGCGTCATCATGTTGGCGCTCGTACCTGATTCACACACGACCCAGCTCGTGCCGAAGATCATGCCGCTCAAGGAAGTGCTCCAGCACTACATCGAGCACAGGCACCAGGTCGTCGTTCGCCGTACCCAGTTCGAGCTCGACAAGGCGCTCGAGCGCGAGCACATCCTCGAGGGTCTCAAGATCGCCGTCGACAACATCGACGCGGTCATCAAGCTAATTCGGGCGGCGGCGGATACGCCGACCGCGAGTGCGCAGCTCCAGAAACGGTTCAAGCTGAGCGAGCGGCAGGCAGAGGCGATCCTCAACATGCGCCTCGCCAAGCTCACGGGCCTGGAGATCGAGAAGCTCGAGGCCGAGCTGAAGGAAGTACTCGCCTTCATCAAGGAAATGAAGGATATCCTGGCGTCCAAGCCGCGCCGGCTCAAGATCATCCGCGACGAGCTCCAGCAAGTGGCGAGCAAGTACGGCGACGAGCGTCGTTCGGAAATCACGAGCGACGAAGGTGAGTTCACGATCGAGGACCTGATCGCCGAAGAGGACATGGTCATCACCATTTCCCACTCGGGCTACATCAAGCGCACTTCGGTCTCGACTTATCGCAAGCAGCGCCGCGGGGGACGCGGACTGAGCGGTGCGGGACTCAAGGACGAGGATTTTGTCACGCGTCTCTTCATCGGCTCGACGCACGACTACATCCTGTGCTTCACCGATGACGGCAGATGCTTCTGGTTGAAGGTTCATGAGGTACCGCAGGCGGGCAGGGCGGCGAAGGGAAAGCCGATCGTCAACCTGATCAACGTCTCACCGGAGACGCAGATCAAGGCGATGGTTCCCGTGCGGGAGTTCTCGGAAACGCAGTTCCTTCTCTTCTGCACCAGAAACGGAACGGTGAAGAAGAGCGCGCTATCGCAATATTCCAATGTTCGTCAAACGGGCATCAAAGCTATAAAGATCGACAAGGACGACGAGCTGATTGACGTGCAGGTGACCAGCGGCTCGAACGACATCGTGCTCGCCACGCGTCATGGCCTCTCGGTCCGTTTTCACGAGCAGGACGTGCGCGAGATGGGCCGCGACACCACGGGTGTCAAAGGAGTGGAGCTGCGAGAAGGCGACTCGGTAATTGGAATGGTCGTCGTCAAGCGCGATGCAACGCTGCTGGTCGTCACGGAACGTGGTCTTGGTAAGTGCTCGAACATTGCTGATTACCGGGTGCAGAAGCGCGGTGGAAAGGGAATCATCACCGTCAACAGAACCGAGAAAACGGGTGATGTCGTTGCCCTGATGGAAGTTCTGCCGGCAGATGAGATAATGATCATCACAAAACATGGTGTGATCATCCGTAGCTCCGTCTCTCAGGTGAGGGTAACCGGGCGTATCGCGCAGGGGGTGAAACTCGTCAACCTCGATGAAGGAGATCTCGTGACTGCCGTCGCCCGAGTCGTACCCGAAGATGAGGACGAAGGGGCGGAAAACGGCATTCCTGGCACCGACACCGAGCAGGTCGAGGCCCTCACCGACGAAT
>DASWGL010000454.1:0-4758 GCA_036393735.1 Gemmatimonadaceae bacterium
CGAATCTCGCGCGCGAGCGCGGACTCGGACGGCCTATCGTGCCCGTTCCGGCCCGAGCTTGGTGATTTGCCGGTCCTGGTAGATCGGGACCACAGGATAGGAGTCCACTTCCGCGGCGGCGGCGAGGTCGTCACCAAATCCTGCCGACTTGAGCGCTTGTCCTTGGGCCGATTCTTTGAAGACTTTCCCGATGTTGTCGCCATATCTCTTTTCGATCAGCACTGAAGCGGCCGCGGCGTCGTTGACGACGACCGAGTCGGCCTTCTTCGGAATCGCCCGGACGTAGCGCCCAGCGCAGGCGGCGTCCTCGAGCGTGAAGCTGCCTTCTTCACCGGCGCAGATGATGGCGATGTCCGTGTTCGAGCCGGCCGCCAGCTTCATCATGACCAGCACCGCCGAGAAGTTGACGTATGAAGCTATAACTATGTCACGGGCGTTCTGCACCCCCATGAACGTCTTGGTGCCGTTGGTGGTCGTTATGAGGATCGTTTTCCCCTCCACGACGGCCGGCGTGAACGCCTGCGGCGAGTTGCCGATGTCGAATCCAGCGATCGGGTACATCTTCTGTTCGCCAGCGAGCAGGATCTGGGACCGGGCAAACTCCCTCGACCGGAAGATCACCTCATCCGCGCCTTCTACGGGAATGACCGTCCTCGCGCCGTTGCCAAGCGCGGTCGCAACCGTGGTGGATGCCCGCAGAACGTCGACGATCACAACGAGCCGCCCGGCGGTCTCGATGGGTTTTACCTGATTCGGCGTGAAGAAAACATCAAGCCGCACTGAGTGGCTCCTTCATCAATTCGCTCTCTCGCTCGAGGAACCTGGTGTCCACCGCGCCTTCCTGGAAATGCTTGTTGGCCATGACGCGCGCAAGGAACGGAATCGTGGTGGTGATGCCCTCGATGATGAAACTCTCGAGCGCGACCTGCATGCGGCGAAGCGCCTCCGGCCGGTCGCGGCCCTGGCAAATGAGCTTGGCGATCAGCGAATCATAGAATGGCGGAACGCTGTAGCCCGCGTAGACGTGTGTATCCAGACGCACTCCCGGTCCCCCCGGCGGATGGAAGACATCGATGCGACCGGGCGAGGGTTGGAAGTTTCGCGCCGGGTCTTCGGCGTTGACGCGACACTCGATGACGTGACCGCGCCGTTCGATCGGGGGTTTCACCGATAGCTTGTCCCCGCTCGCCACGCGGATCTGCTCCTTCACGAGATCGACACCCGTCAACATCTCCGTCACCGGATGCTCGACCTGGATGCGGGTGTTCATTTCCATGAAATAAAAGGACTTGTCCTCGTTCAGCAGCATCTCGATCGTCCCGGCGCCCACGTAGTCGATTGCCTTGGCGCCCTTCACCGCGGCAGTACCCATCTTCTCGCGGAGCGAATCGGTTAGCGCCACGCTCGGCGCCTCCTCGATCAGCTTCTGGTGCCGGCGTTGCACGGAGCAATCGCGCTCGCCGAGATGGATGACGTTGCCGTGGCGGTCGCCCATGATCTGGAACTCGATGTGTCGCGGGCGCGAGAGATACTTCTCGATGTAGACTTCGCCGTTGCCGAACGCCGACAGCGCTTCTGACCGCGCCAGCTGGAACGATCTGGCGAAATCTTCCGGATCGGTAGCGACGCGCATTCCTTTTCCGCCACCGCCGGCCGCCGCCTTGATGATTACCGGAAAGCCAATCTCCCGTGCGAACTTGAGGGCTTCGTCCGAATCTTCGACGGGCCCTGGCGTCCCGGGAATGATCGGCACGCCGACTTCCTGCATCGTCTTCCGAGCAGCGGCCTTGTCGCCCATGACGCGGATCTGCTGCGGGGTCGGACCAATGAAGCTAATGTTGGACGCGATGCAGGTCTCGGCGAACTCCGCGTTTTCGGCGAGGAATCCGTAGCCGGGATGGATGGCGTCGGCGCCGGCGATCTCGGCGGCGGCGATGATGCGCGGAATGTTGAGATACGATTCGCGCGCAGGGGCCGGTCCGATGCAGACGTCGTCGTCGGCGAAGCGGACGTGGAGGGATTCGCGATCGGCTTCGGAGTAGACGGCGACCGTTTGGATGCTCAGCTCGCGGCAGGCGCGGATGACGCGCAAGGCGATCTCGCCGCGGTTGGCGATCAGTACCTTCTTAAACACTTACGCTTATAGGCATACAGTAAAGCTAAAGACCAAAGGAACTGAACGGGTGCCAGACGTCAGTAGCGTAGTTGCCAGTGATCGGTTCACAACGCCCAGACTTCCCTCAGTGGCATTCAAAGCACAGGCTGATGCTCTTGCCCTGAATCGCGCCGGGATAAGTCTGGGCGTAGTGAACTACAAACTGGCATCTATGCCGCTGAGCACTGGCACCCGTTCAGTTGCAGTTTCCAGCTCGTTCAGTTGCAGTTTTCAGCCCGTTCAGTTGCAGCTGCCAGTTAGGTGACTTCTTGCTTGACCGTGTCCCAAGAAGTGTCGCTAGAAGCGGCGATCCCCTGCGCGCGAAGCGCGAATTCCGCCGGGTTGGTCGCGGCGAACAGCGCATCGTCGTACGAGATCACGCCCTTGCCGTACCAGTTCATGAGGGACTGATCGAAGCTCTGCATCCCGTAGGCGACGCCGCCTTCCTTGATCAGGTCCGGAATGTTGAGCGCCTTGGTCAGGTCGCGGATCTGGTCGCGCACTGCCTCGGTGTTCATCAGGATCTCGGCCGCGGGCACTCTCCCCTTCTTGTCGGTGCGACGAACGAGGCGCAGCGAGATGATCGCGCGCAGCGCCGTCGACAGCATGTAGCGCACTTCCGTCTGCTGGTGCGGCGGATAGAACGACAGGACGCGGTTGATGGTCTGGGTCGCATCGGTCGTGTGCAGCGTCGAGAACACGAGGTGACCCGTCTCGGCAGCCTTGAGAGCGGTGTCAAGGGTGTCGAGGTCGCGAATCTCACCGACGAGCAGAATGTCGGGATCCTGCCTCAGCACGCGGCGCAGCGCCTGCCCGAAGCTGTTGGTGTCGGTTCCAACCTCGCGCTGGTTGATGCTGCTCTTGATGTCGCGGTGCAGGAACTCGATCGGATCTTCGATCGTAATGATATTCGCGTGGCGGTTCTGGTTGATGTAGTGCAGCATCGAGGCGAGCGCCGTCGATTTTCCCGATCCAGTGATTCCCGTGACTAAAACGAGGCCGCGCGGCATCAGCGCGATCCGCTCGCATACGTCGGGGAGATTCAACTCCGCGATTGTCTTGGCCTGGAACGGCACGGTTCTGAGTGCGTAGGCGATGGTTCCGCGCTGCTGATAGGCGTTGACGCGGAAGCGGCCGATGCCCGGCACCGCCAGCGCGAAGTCGGACTCTTTCTGCTCCGAGAACTCCTTGATGTTCTTGGGCGCCATGATCTGCTCGGCGAGGCTGCGCAGGTCTTCCTGCTTCAGTGCCGGGAGCTCCATGGACATCATGTGGCCGTCGATGCGGAGCGTCGGGGGCCGTCCAACTTTTAAGTGTAGGTCTGATGCGTTCGACTGGATCATATGTTGAAGCACTGACTTGTAGTCGAAGCTCGGGCCTGTTGCGTGGGAGGCCGACTTCGGAGCCGGCGGGGTCATTTTTTCAGCCATTAGGATCTATACGGAGGAGGACCTGACCATACTCGACGGGATGCGCGTTCTGCGCGAGAATCTCCTTCACCACTCCATCGAACTCGGACTCGATCTCGTTCATGATTTTCATTGCTTCGATGATGCAAACTATCTGACCTTTGCTGATTCTGTCGCCAACGGCGAGGTACGGCTTGGAACCGGGCTCGGGTGCACTGTAGTACGTGCCGACCATCGGCGACTTCACTTCCAGGTACTTTGACTTCGCAGCCTCGACTTTGGGCACATCGACCGCCGCGGAATTCGCATCCGTGTGCACCGGAACGGCGGCCGGAAGCAGCGCGGGCATCGTCATCGGCGCCGTCATCTGCACCGCACCGCGCTGCTGCGGTGTCTTCGAGAGCCTGATCTTCATCCCCTTGTCGGACGAAATCTCGATCGAATCGACACTCGACTCGTCGAGCATTTCTACGAGCTTCTTCACGTAGCGGAGATCGATCATCGTCATTTGGCGGATGATGGGGTCGGCTCTGGATCGCGGCTCATGCTACTTCGAGGAGCTCTCGGGTGAAATCAGTCAGTATCTCCGGGCCGCTCGCGGCAAGATGGACATCGTCCTCGATGCGGACTCCTCCCCAACCCGGACGGTAGATTCCAGGCTCGATCGTCACCACCGCGCCCTCTCCCAGCAAGGTCTCGACGGTTTTCGCGAGCCGTGGCGCTTCGTGGACCTCGAGTCCCAGCCCGTGACCGAGGCTGTGTCCGAAGGCGTCGCCGTACCCACGGTCCTCAATGTAGCGACGAGCCAGACCGTCGGCATCCTGTCCCTTCATTCCCGCCCGCACCGATTTCGAGGCGACAGCGTTGGCGTGCTTCACGATCTCGTAGATCTCACGCTGCTCGTTCGAGGCGGGCCCGATCACCAGCGTGCGCGTGATGTCGGAGCAGTAGCCCTTGTACTGCGCGCCGAAATCCAGCAGCAGGAGATCGCCGCGCTCGATCACGCGTGACGATGCCCGCGCGTGCGGCAACGCCGCGCGCGGGCCCGATGCAACGATGGCCGAGAATGGGAATTCCTCGCTGCCTTGGTCGCGCAGCGCGTGCTCGAGGATTCCGGCGACGTTGAGCTCCGTCAATCCGGGCTTGATAGCCTTGATGGTCTTGGTGAGCGCGCGGATAGCGATCACCCCGGCA
>DASWGL010000455.1:0-3374 GCA_036393735.1 Gemmatimonadaceae bacterium
AGCGGTTGCAGTCCTCATAGAATGCAGGCGACGTGCCGCGCAACTAGATTCTGATTCAGATTTGGAGGCAGCCCGTTGGATTCTCCCCAGCCGAACAGCGAGCAGACATCGGAGCTCACGCTGAATGCGAGGGCGCTGGCAGCGGCGTGGTTTTTCAGTTGCTCCCGGGTCCTACTTCACGCTCCGTGGCGCGGATGGAGGCGGCTCCCAACCACTCGGTCGCTCGAGTGCCGCCCGGTCCCATTTCGCCCGATCGGCCGCAGCCTCATAGGTGCTCTGCAAAAACTCCAGCACCGCCCGCTCCGGATCCGGGGCTGAGCGGACGATCTCGTACGGCAGAATCCACTCGTGCATCTCGGGGTGATAGTACGCGCCCTCGGGCCGGATTGGCGCCACGTCGCAGCCTGGCGGCTCCGGATACGAGTATGCGTAGAATGCCGAATCGGCGACCGGTCCACCCACCGATCCTGCCCACCAGCCCGCGCTGATGCATTCGTGCGAATAGCCTTCGCGCATCACGTAGGCCGGGCAGTTTGGAATTACTCCGCCATACTCCGGCGCCGAACGCCCCGAGAATCTGGTGCACGCGAGATCGAACCCGCCCCACCAGAAATGCGACGGGCTCGATTTGCCGATGAACCGTCCGCGAAACTCCTTGAGCGCGCGATCAGCCTGGACGAGAACCTGCCAGCAGCGATGCGCCGCGTCCGGATCATAGGCTGCATGGATGCGGTCGTCCGTGAAGCGGAGAGTGTCGGGAAGCTCCATGGGCACCGGCTTGAGCTTCACGTCGATGCCAAGGGACCGCAACATCGACATGTACTCATCGTAGAAGTCGGCTACGGATCGAGGCACGAGAGGGATCGTTCTAATATCTCCCTCGCTCGTCCGCGCGATCAGCTTGTGGTTAGTGAAGTCGAAGCTGACGTCGAAGTTGCGCCCATTATATGGTATGGGCGATGTGGTTAGTCCGCGCCCCGTCACGTACAACACCACCTGCCACCAATGATTCTGCATCGGCGCCAGCGCCAGCCGGGTCTTGCCGACCATCTGCGTCCAGCGATGCAGCGTCGTCTGGGTCGGGGCCCACTCATCCAGAGCGAGGCGCGGCCACGTCCCGGTTGGGGGCATCGATCGTGTCTCGATCACACCTGATATTCTAAACCACGTCACCCGCGAGTGTCGAGGTCCAAGCGTAATGAGCATAATTCACCGCACCGTAACGGGGTTCGATTGATTTTCCTCGTCATCGTGTTCGTCGCTGGGATCCTGAGTGGAGTCACCGCGGCCATCGCCGGCTTTGGCATCGGCAGCCTGATGACTCCGCTTTTCGCCGCCCAGCTCGGCGTATCTCTCGCCGTCGCCGCGGTGTCGATCCCGCACGCGATCGCGACGGCGGTTCGCTGCTGGAGACTGCGACGAGCGATATCGTGGCCGATCGTTCGCACGTTCGGCGTGTTGAGCGCGGCGGGCGGCCTGCTCGGCGCACTGCTTTATACGCGCGTAGGCTCCCGTGCGCTCGAGATCACGCTTGGGATTCTCCTCGTGGCGACGGCGATCGCGGCGCTCAGCGATTGGACGCGGAGGTGGAAGCCCCGTGGAATCGTGGCGCAGACACTGGGCTTTCTCTCCGGGCTCTTCGGCGGGATGGCGGGGAACCAGGGTGGGCTGCGCGCCGCCGCGCTACTGACTTTTTCGCTTACGCCGGCTGCTTTCGTCGCAACATCGACCGCGGTTGGACTGGCGATTGATGCCGCACGAATGCCGATTTACGTGTGGCGTGCCGGACCGGCATTGCTCACGGTGCTCAAGCCAATCGGCGTCGCCACCGCGGGGGTGCTCATCGGGACGCTGTGGGGCGAACGGTTACTCTTCGGACTCTCTGCGGACACATTCCGCCGAGTGGTCGGAATCCTGATCGGGGTACTGGGTCTCTGGCTGATCTTCAAATGATCAGAGGACTTGGTCTGTGGCTGATCTTCAAATGATCGGAGTACGCGATCTTCGGCTGATCTTCAAATGAACCGATCGATCCTGATTTCCGCCGGATTCGCTTTCCTCGCCAGCTGCACCAGCTCGCGGACGACGACGGCCTCGCACTCATACGTCCCGCACACACGAGAGATCACAGTGACGACAGTCCCGCTGCTGGTGAGGGAGCAACAGCGCGTCTTTCCATTCCTGGCAAAGGATTTCGGAAAGGGCGGTGTGCTCGAAGGAAAGGAGGTCTACGCGTTCTCGCCCAGCACGATTACCGTGGTGGAAGGAGACACGATCCACTTCACGCTCATCAATCCCGAGGACGACGATCACTCTTTCGTACTGCCTGATCTGGTCGTGCCCCTTCCACCGCAGCAGACAACCCGGGTTACCTATGTGGCGAAGCACGTCGGCATCTATCCCATCGTTTGCGCAGTTCCAAAACATCTGCCCATGATGTCCGGGCAGCTGATCGTGCTCGCGGGCACAAGTATGGCAGACTGAACTGATTCTGCACCGCTAACTACCAGCCCAGGAGTCGTCCCCATGCTTAGCCCGCTTCCAGTTCGACAGCTCGGCACTACCGACATGGAAATCACGCGCGTCGGATTCGGCGCGTGGGCAACCGGCGGGGGCGGCTGGGCCTACGGGTGGGGACCGCAGGACGACGATGAATCCATCGCCGCGATCAACCACGCGCTCGCGCGTGGCGTGAACTGGATCGACACCGCAGCGGTTTATGGCCTCGGACACTCTGAGGAGGTGGTGGGCAGAGTATTGAGAGGCCTGAACGCTTCTGACCGGCCGTACGTGTTCACCAAATGCGGACTGGTGTGGGATGAGAAAGAGCCGATGAAGGACGCGGTGCGGTCGCTCGCCCCCAATTCTATTCGCCGCGAGTGCGAGGCATCGCTCCGCCGGCTCGGCGTCGAGCGCATCGATCTCTACCAGTTCCACCGGCCCGACAACTTCGGCGTTCCGGTCGAGGAATCGTGGCGCACGATGGAGTTGCTCTTCGAGGAAGGAAAGGTCCGCGCGATCGGCGTCTCCAACTTCGATGCATCGCTGCTCCGAAAGTGCGAGGCGATCAGGCACGTCGATTCTTTGCAACCGCCGTTCTCGCTGATCAAGCGCGACGCTGCCGCGTTCGAGATTCCGTGGTGCAATGCGCACCGCACTGGAGTGATCGTCTACAGTCCCATGCAGTCCGGCATTCTCACCGACACATTCTCGGTGGACCGTGTGAAGAAGATGGCGGACGACGACTGGCGGAAGAAAGCGCCGAACTTCCAGACGCCATGGCTCGAAAAGAACATCGCGCTGCGCGACGCACTGAGGCCGATCGCGCTGCGGCACAACACCAGCGTGTCGGCCGTCGCCGTGGCGTGGACTCT
>DASWGL010000456.1:0-7179 GCA_036393735.1 Gemmatimonadaceae bacterium
GTACCGGCCTGGGGCTATCGGCTTTACAGCTGATGGCTCCGGGCCGGTATTCTTTCTGTCGCAGTCATTGTAGGTCAGGTGCAGGTGATGCCCCAGACGCCGTGATGTTGCTGTCGCACGTCTTGGCGCTCTGCGAGTGCGTGGCGGTCGATGTCCAGCTCGTTGGTGGACCGGCGACGACCGTGACGTTGATCTTCACGTCGGCCGTGAGTGCGGAGCTGGAGATGGAGTTCAATCCGCCGCTCGTGATCGATGCGACCACGCAAAACGCGACGGTAACTCTCGACGTCGCGAAATGGTTCCTTGACGGTTCGGGCGCGGTGATCGATCCGAACACCGCAACTGCAGGCAGCAGCGCACTGCAGACGATCGAGGACAACATCCGCCGCTCGTTCCACGCCTTCGAGGACAACGACGAATCTGGTGTCGACGACAACACCGAGCATCACGGTTAGTACAGACTGTAATTACAACTGAAGACTACCTGCCCGGGGCTGCCGACTTAACGGCTGGTGGCTCCGGGCAGGTTTTCTTCGGTGCTACGGATGTGGGCGGAATAGCGCCTTAATGTGCAACGGCACCGCCGTCGTGCCCCAGTGGAGTTGCATTACGGCTTCGTCACGAAGCACCGATGGGAAGTAGATCGCGAACGATTCCATTTGCGAAGCTTGCTCCGGCGTCACATCCACGCGAAGTACCTCGAACCTCGCGCCCGGATACGGCTTATGAAACACGTGCGCAGCCCGGCTGAAGATGACCGTCCACGGCGCCCGCTCGCGCGGGATGAGCCAGAGCGAATACTCGCCGGAGTGGAGTGGCTTTCCTTCCACCAGCACGTCGCGGCTGAACGTGACGCGCGTCGCCGAATCTGCTCCTGGATGCCACACGCTGTCCCATGGGACGAGGGCGCCGAAGAGCGCGCGTCCCCGCGCAACCGGGCGTCCGTACGAAACCGCGATCGTAGTGAACGCGACATTCTGCGTCACACTGCCCCTCTGACTGAAGGGATAGCCCTGCGCTGGGGAAGAAGTCGCGGTGAGCGCTGACACCAGACAGGCAGTAGCGGCGTAGAACCAACTGGGCTTCATGCGTAGCATTCCATCAAGCAATAATACTGCGCCCGAGCTAGCTAGCTTGCTGATCGTAGAAGCCCTTGCTCCACTTCAGCATCTGGTTGGCGAGAGTCTCGCGCTCCCCGTCGATACTGTCCCTGCCTTCCGCATCCTTCAGCACGCGCGCAATGATCCCCCGCAGCTCGAGCTCGATCTGGGGAAGCGTGGTGCCACGCTCGCGCTCATCGTGAACGTGCTGGCGCACCGCTTTTCGGAGTGAAGTGAGCGCTATTAGGGTTCGGTCGGTGGCTCCGCGAAGAGCGCGATCCAGCTCTTCAGGAAGCGGATGGACTTTTCCATCCTCTGGAGGTGACATCTGCGGCGCCTTGGAAGAGATGAGGCGTCGCCAGAAGCGCCGTTGCTATTGTTGCACGTGCGGGATCGATTGCGTTCTGGTGTGTAACGCACTGCCCGGACACGCGCTTTGATACGTACTTCGCGTCTTGGTGCTACGCGTCCCTATAGTATTCGACGATCGACCATTTGATGATCTGTTCCATCAAAAAGTCCGCGTTCGACAACTCGTGCTCATTGAGGACGATCGGGTAGCGGCGATTGCCTTCCTTCGCGCAGGCTTTCATGCTGATGATCATTTGCGCGGGGCCAACATCAGACGCTCTGAGAGAGCAGACACAGGCTTTTACGCACTCTCGCAGCTCCGCCATCGACAAAGCACTGCTTCTGACGACGTCGTGAAGCGCGATCTGAAAAAGTCGTGCGGTCTCGTCCGGAATGGGGGAGGGCTTTGTGGGAGGCAGCTTTGTGGCCGCGGCCGATTGCATGTCCGCCATCTCGATCCTCGCTCTCGCTTGCCCGGCGTCGCCAGGAGCGCCTGAATCTTCCGCAGGAACCGGAATGAAAGCACGGGCTGGTGACTTGAATCCCGTACGAGCTTAGAGGCCTGTTCTAAACATATGTCGGGGCAACAGGGCGGGCAATACCGCTATCCCCTCCCCGCCGTTCTGACGATGACCGCGCCAAGGGGCCGTGCGGTTTCAGGTGGCCTGACGGCTCTCTGACGCCTCTCGGCGAACTTTCCTGCGACTCTGATTCCGGAGAAGAAGTGAGGATACTCAGCATCGCCAGACGCTTTTCCATCATTCTCCCATTCACCGCGATTCTTGCCACGCTCGGCTGCACCAGGGCGAGTTCGCCAACGACCCGAACGCGATCGCTCAAGCCGACCTTGTTTGCGCAGCCGAATGTGCGCAGCAAGCCGGCGGAGGCAGAATCGCCGATGCCGGCGTTCCTCCCGGTCGAGTCCTGGTAGGCCTCCCAGTCAGAGTTTTAACGTCTGCTCGCCAAATCCGGCCTCAGCGCAATGGCCTCTCGGAGATAGACATGCGTCTCGAGTGGACGAGGGGCGCGCAGCTCGACCTGCACGAGCGTTCTGAGACAGCGCGGCATCGATCCCTCAACGGGAATCTCGCTCGCGCAGAGGAGCGGCACACCAACCCAGCCCATCTCGCGCGCGGCCAACGCCGGGAACGCTGATTTGAGGTCCTGCGTCACCGTGAAGAACACGCTGACGATTTCTTCGACCTCCAGGGAGTTCCGCTCGACGATTTGTCCAAGCAGCTCGCGCGTCGCATCCGCGATTTGCTGGGGATCGTCTTCCCCGACAGAAGTGGCTCCGCGAATCGCATGCGTACGTCGCCACAGACCGGAGCGCTGGGACACCACGGCGACGAATCGCGTATGGTTGTCGCGCTGATCCTGGATCCCTTCCTCGAGCACGGCCAGTCCGTAGCATCGGGCTGCGGCGCGACTCGCGATCGCCGCACGCGAAAGGTCTCCACGCTCCGCGACTTCGCGCGCAGCGCCGCCCGTGTCGAACGACTTGGTCGGCTTGATCCACCGGTGGGTCTCGAAAAAGCGGCTACATTGTGCGAGCGCGACTGGATGGCTCGAGGCCATGCTCAGTCCATCGAGAGTTGCGCCTTTGGGAGCGAGCAAACAGTGACACACTGGAACGAGCGTCTCGCCGATTGTTCGCAGATCGGGATACGCGGAGAGAGCCTGCCACCCCGCGTCCACTCTCCCGATGGTTGAATTCTCGACGGGAATCACGCAGGCATCGACGTTGCCCTCATGCACGGCGCGCACGGCACCAGTGAATGTCGGAACCGGTATCTGTTCGACCGGGTGCCGCCATATCTGCGCGATCGCGCTCTCGGCGTAGGCACCACGATCGCCCTGAAATGCAACGCGCATCGTCAGATCGCGCGCCTGTCGCTCCCCGGATGCGTGAGGTCCCGTACCGTTCCTGTGCAAACCTTGCGATTTCAGCATGACTGCCCCGAGATGAATGTCAACGAAGAGGGCTGCCGTTCAGCGCGGGGATCTCTGAAAAGAGAAGGCCCCCGCGATTGGCGGAGGCCCGGAGTCTTTGTGAGCTGCGTCTTTCTACTGCACGCGTGACCGGGGCCCCCATCGGTTGTAACCGAAGAAGCCGTAATAGTAGGTCGCGCTAAAGGAGAAGCTCATGGGCCCAAGGATAGGCAGGCGCCCCGCGAAAGTAAAGAGGAAAATGATTTGAGGGCCTGGAGCGTGCCGCGGAACGGCCACAACCTAGTTGATGATCGTGAAGCCGCCGCTCGTCCCTCCGAACCTGGGGTTCACGATGTTGTTGAAGATCGAGCCGAAGCTGTAGCTCAGGCCCAGGTTGATGAAGTAGGTGTAGGACGTCGCGAGCTGGCGTAGGCGCAGCAGCCGCTCCTGATCGCTGAGATCACCGCGCGGGAGATATAGCTGGTCGCGGATGAACGACAGCTGGCCAAACGAGAAGAACGAAAATCCCTTGAACAGGCGCAGATCGAGGCTGTTGAAAAAAACGAGATGCCTTTGCGTGAAATCATCGAAGTAAGCCGCGCCTTCGAGCGAGCTGCTGACCGATCCCCATGGCTGTTTCAGGTCGATCGACGCCGTCAATGTCTGATCGCCACGCACTTCACTGATCTTGTCGAAGATGGTGGTGTCCTGGTATCTGAAGAAATTGATGCCGGTCGAGTACTGGAGCGTGAGCATCCGCCTGGTCGACTGTGAGTAGGGAAAGAAGTTGAACTCGACCGCGGGAGCGAATCGAATCGCGTGTTGCTGATTGAGAAACGTCGACGAAGTCCATGACGCGCGTTGTCCGCCCGACCAATGGTGACCGAGGCTCTTCACGATCAGGTCGTTGAAGCCGTAGCTGTGCGAGTAGCTGTTGAACTTGCTGCCGTCGCTGAGAATGAAGCGGCTCTGGCCGTAGTTGCCATTTACGCTGAGCACTGCCTTCCACATTTCCGTCGTGCGGTTGGCGCTGACGGATCCGTTGAGGTTCACGAAATTGTCGCTCTTCTCGCCGCTCCCGAATCCGTTCGCGGACAGCCTGAATACCCACAGCTTCCAGCGATCCTTGCTTGACGCGGCAGCGCCCGCTTTTTCAGCTGGGGCGGTATAGGTCACATCGAAACGATCGCCCTGACCGAGGTGCGCGTAGAATCTGACCAGGCCAAGCCTGATCGTCCGCGCCAAGCCGTGTCTCAGGTCGTCCGGACTCGCGTTAGTCGCCGAAACGTAGGCTAGCGTGTCGGCGAGCTTGGCGAGCTCGCGTTGCCCGATGAAATGCAGAGTGAACTCGGTTCCCCCGCCGCCAGTTTGCTGATTCGTGACGAGGATGTGGACCTGCGCATCCTGCCGGTCGCGCACGTAGTCAACGAAGGCGATCTCCGTTCGCATGAAATCGAAATCGCAGAACCCGCAATCGAGGAATACGCGCAGCTTGACGGCCGCCGTTGCCGAGTCGGGGGGCGGAGGTTGTTGCGCGACCGCGGACGAAAAGGTGGTGGCCGATAGCGTGGCCAGCAAAAAGAGCAACGTAATCCGTCGAAGGCGCATCAGCCGCGAGGGGCTAATTCTTCTCCGATCCCATACTCGGCCCTCCGTTTACTTTTTCGTTTTTTGGTAGGTACCGATCAACTGGGTGGAGCCAACGACGTGCTTTTGCAGCGCCTGCTGGAGGTACGCCTTCTTGGGACTCTTGAGCCCGGTCAGCACCGTGTCGAGTGCGTACAGCTTGAAGAAGTACCGATGGCTTCCGATGGGAGGGCACGGCCCCATGTAGAACGGCTTATTTCCTTCATTGACCCCCTGCGCGCTGCCGGGCGGCATTCCAGCGTTCGACGCGTTTTCGGCTAGCGCGGTCGCAGTGGCGGGAATGTTGTAGGCAACCCAGTGAGACACGACGCGCGTCGGCTTGGCCGGGTCGGGTGCGTCCGGATCTTCGACGATGAGCGCGAAGCTCTTCGTGCTCGCTGGCGCGCCCGACCATGCGAGCGGGGGCGAGACGCCGGCTCCTTCGCAGGTGTATTTGGTCGGGATCGACCCATTCGGGGCAAACGCCGACGAGGAGAGATTGAGTGTCATTGGCGCGGTGCTAGCTGTCGTGGTGTCGACTTGCGGACGGCCGATGTTGGTGACTACCGCAGTCGTGTCTGTATGCGATGAATTGTCGGATTTTGCACAAGCACTGACAGACAATGACAGAACCGCGAACGAAACAACCTGATCGATTCTCATGTCGATGAACCTCGCAAATTGTTTGCCTCTGCTGCCCTGACAGTTAAACTGTTTTGGATACGTACGCCAGCATCGCCCAGTAGTGCGCAAAGCTCCCGCCCATCACGCACAAGTGCCAGATCTCGTGTGAGCCAAAGATTCGCGACGTCGCGCCTGTCGTCGCTCGCGGCCACTTGGTCGCGTGTACCACGGCGCCCAGTGTGTAAATGATTCCACCAGCAAGGAGCCAGAAAAAGAAGCCTGGCGGGGCAGCCGCCAGCAGTGGGCGAACGATGAACACGGCGATCCACCCCATCCCGATGTACAGCGCAGTCGACAGCCACTGTGGCGCGTGCATCCACACCACAGTCTGGAAGACCCCTAGCGCGGCGATCAGCCAGACCGCAACGAGGAGCCCGATGCCTAGCCGGCCTCGCAGCAGCACCAGGCATATCGGCGTGTACGATCCGGCGATGAGGATGTAGATCATCATGTGATCGATGCGCCGGAGATGCGCGACGGCCCGCTCGGAGACCGTGAGCGAATGATAGAACGCGCTGGCGCAATACATCGATACGAGGCTGGCGCCAAAGATGGCGAACGCGACGATCTGCCGAGTGCTTCGGTTCTCGATCGCTATCACGAGCAGCACCACGAGTCCGACGACGGACAACACCGCACCCACGAGGTGGGTCATGCCGTTGACTGGCTCGCGGAACGGGACACGAAATTTCATGATGAGAAATTACTCAAACAGTGGATACGGAACAGCCGAAGTGCTGCCGATGTCTCTGCCATACTACGCATTCGTCTCGTGAAAGTTCGATTGACGCTATTCCCGTGATGGCTTATCGTGCCTACCCAGGCATTTTCTTCGTAAACCACCCGTCACGAGGATACTATGCACAATCCCACCGCAGTCGCCGCGCTCGCCATTGCGCTCTGCACGGCTCCGGCCCTTGCTCAGCCAGGGTCACCGAACACGACACCCGGCACGGTCACGAGGATCGTTCTGGTTCACATCAAGCCGGGACACGCCGATCCGTTTTGGGCGGATGTCCGCCAGCACCAGAAGCCGGTTTACGACGAGGAGAAACGCCAGGGGATTCTGACCAATTACTCCGTTGCCACCAAACCGACGCAGGACAATCCCGAAGACTGGAACGTAGCGCTGACCTTGACTTATACGAACTGGGCCGCGCTCGACAATCTTCAAAGCCGTACGGACCCGATCACCTTGGCGCACTATGGTTCGGCCGCCAATAGAACGGCGGCAGCAATCGCCCGGCTGGAACACGGGTCGGTCGTGGCCACGTTCCTGGTTAGGGACCAGACAGTCAACCCCTGGAAGTAGCAATCTCCGGCCTCCGCTGAAGCGCATCCGAAAAAGGGTGCGCTTCTTTTTTGCACTGGAGGGATCCGTTCCACTGGGAGGAGAGTGACAATTCAGGTGACAAACCAGAATGACAGTTAGCCCGTTGGCCGGGAAGCCGGCGCCCGAATCGATACTCGCGAACATTCCGCGACT
>DASWGL010000457.1:0-3075 GCA_036393735.1 Gemmatimonadaceae bacterium
AGCGCCGGCACTCCCGATCGCGCATTTGCGGATTGGATCGTCAGTGCGCCGGCAGGGACATCACTTTCCGCGAAAGCAACTCACGATCGCGCGGGCAGCGCACGCGCAGAGCTCGTTTTAGGGAGATAACTGCTGCTTGCATTCAACATTCAACATTCCTCGTTCTCCCATCCGCCCGAGACGAGGAATGTTGAATGTTCAATGTTAAGTGTTGAATGTTGAATGAGTGCCGTGGAGACATCGATGAAAAAACAACGTATTGCGTTTGCTCTCATGCTCGCCGTGATCTCGACGTTCGCCGCGCAGGCCTCGGCTGCTGAAGTGCCGAGGATGCTGGTGGAGGTCTACTGGATCGCGCCCGGCCAGCACACTGCGTTTCTGGAGGCGATCGCGAAATACGACGAAGCGAATCGCATGGCCGGGCTGCCGCCCCGACAACTGTATGTCCACAGCGATGGCGCGAGCTGGGACTTCATGCTGATGCAGCCGGCCGAGACGCCGGCCGACAAATCGGCGGCGCTGAAGGCGGCGTGGGAAAAGCTCGGCTTACCAACGGGCGCGGATTTCTTCCTCAGCTTCCGACAGTACCTCGCGTCACATGAGGACACGTTCGTGAGCGGTCCCACCACCGCGGCCGACTATCTCGCTTCGCGCAAGAGCAACAAGAAGCAGTGATCAAGCCGCAAGCCCGGAGTTGGCCTTCCTAACGGAATACTCCCACCTCTTTCAAAGAGGAGCGCGCGTCCTGCAGGCAGTCGCCGGCCCTCCCGGCCGGCGACTGAGAACCGATCCACGTTCCAGCAATCCTTCGATGAGCGATGCGGGCATTCCGAGCTCTCGCATCGATTGTCGTTCGATGTTCTCACGCACATCGACGTAGATGACCGGCCGTCGCGTGATTCGCGACAGGAGCTCCACCGCCTGATGATTCGAGGCGCCCTCGCGGACGCCGTCGGTTTTTCCGTCGTCGAAGATGACCGTGGCCATCATCTCGATCGGGACATGACTTTGTGGCGAGGTTGAAGAGCGCTCGAAAAGCTTCGAGTGGACGAATGTGCACGGAACGCCGGAAGCTTCGACGGCTCTCCCGATTTCTGACGTTCGAATGAAGTTGAACGCCATCGCGATGAGTTGGGGGACGAGCGCACCGTGCGAGAACTCCTTCCGCACGCCGATGCGCGTCGCTCGGACTCTGCCGCTGCCGGAGAATTCGACGGCGATCACATCGTCGCTGTCATCTGCGCCGATCTCCTCTCCCCACTCCAGGAGTCGCCGGGCGATTTCAACAGCCATGTTTATCTCCTTCGCCTACCACCCGTCGTCCGCCGACGCTCCGTAGATCGCCGGCACCGGCTTGTCATTGAGTCGCAGATACACGGTCAACTGGCCGCGGTGATGCGCGAGATGACTGATCGTGTCCGCAAGGATCAGGTGCCGAGGCCGCTCGTCGAGAACCTTCGCTCCATAGAGAAGTCGCCAGGGCTTCATGAGCTGCTCGTCCGTCACCTTCGTGAGGGTCTTGCGCGCGGCGGCGAGCCCTTTGTCGTGAATCTCGAGGAGCTCGCGGTTCGACTTCGCCTGCGGCTGCGCCCCTTTTCCACTCGCCAGATCGAGCTCGTTGTCGTCGACGATCAACACCGTCCACGAAGGCATGCTGGCGACGAGGGCGGCGAGAGAGCCGAGCGCCATCGACTTCGGATGCGGCTTCCAGTCATTCTTCCCCTCGGGGACGCGCTCGAGCGCTTTGCGGGTTCCGGGCGCTTCGCGCTCCAGTTGGGCCAGGAGCATTTCGTTCATCTTCATCAGCTTCTCCTTCGAACGTGCACTCTATCCATTGATATATGCCATCCCGCGGCATAATTGGCCTGTCACCATTTCTTTTCGTCATGCGAGCCGATCGTTTGCTCTCCACCCTCCTCCTCCTGCAGGCGAACGGGAAGATGACCGTGCGGCAGTTGGCCAGACGTTTGGAGGTCTCGCATCGGACGGCGTACCGCGATCTCGAGGCGCTGAGCGCTGCCGGCGTTCCGGTGCTGGCGTTGCGCGGCTCGAGAGGCGGGTGGCAGCTCGATGAACAATGGCGTACGCAGGTGCCGGGACTCGACGACGCCGAGCTCCGCGCATTTCTCATGGCACAGCCGCGCGTGATCGGCGATGCTCCGCTCGCCGCGGCAGCCGAGCGGGCTCTCGACAAACTCATGGCGGCGATGCCGGTTCCACTCCGCGCGCGCGCCGCGTTCATCCGCCAGCGTCTCTACGTCGACACGAGCGGATGGCGCGGCGTTGCAGAGAATCTGTCCTTTCTCCCGATCGTGCAGGACGCGGTCTCGCGCGATCGCAAGCTGGTGATCGAGTATCGAAAGCCGGACCATCAACTCGCGGAGCGCACCGTCGATCCCCTCGGCGTCGTCGCGAAGGGGATGACGTGGTACCTCGTCGCCAACACGGCCGAAGGTTTCCGCACATTCCGCGTGTCACGGATTGAGAAGGCGACGATGCTCGAGATCGCGACGGAGAGGCCGCCTGATTTCGATCTCGCCATCTACTGGAAATCGTCGACCGAGAAATTCCGCGAGAGCCGGCCGCGGTACAGCATCACCGTCCGCCTCGAGCCGCGTGCCGCCGAAGATTTCATGAACTGGCGGATGGCGAAAGTCGTTTCGAGAGACGTTGCCGATGCCGAAGGCTGGATCACGCTGCGCGCCGAATTCGATGACGAAGAGCACGCCTGCTTCGTCGTGCAGGGCCTGGGTGGGCGGGCGGAAGTGCTGGAGCCGGCCGCTCTGCGGAAGCGCGTGTTTGCCAGTGCAAGCGCCGTCATCGCGCGCGTGCCGCGCGGCGAGAAGTGACCGTGTCATCCCGAGCGTAGCGAGGGACCCGGGAGGGCGGGCGGCCCGAAGATCGTGCCTCGCGCCGCCCACCCACTCAGGTCCCTCACTCACGCTGCTACGAAAACATTTAGGACGAACAGGGTTGGGTGGGCAGAGATTGATTGAGCTGACGAGGATGTCAGCGGTAAAGGAAAGAGTTTGCCGCCGAGAGGTCCGACTCACCTTGAATGAACGGGGAGGGCGG
>DASWGL010000458.1:0-4698 GCA_036393735.1 Gemmatimonadaceae bacterium
CGTGTCGCGAGCCGCGGTCAGCCGACCGAAAGCCACAACCCAGCCTTTGGGAGTCTCGCGCGCGATGTACCGGGTGACAGTCCCTGGGATCGGCTTCAATGGGCCGATCGCGTCGGATCCGTGCCATGCTGCGAAATCATAAGCCGCGAGTGCGCGTCCACGAGCGGTGATGTCGGCCAGCTGAGAGTCAGTCGGTCGCTCGACCTGCGCTTCGGCAATCGAAGCAGTACAAAGGAGAAGAAGTGTGGCGGCAAACCGCCTCAATCGGTCGGGACGTTGCGTACAAGTTTGTTTGAATTCCATGTCAATCGACGCTGAAGTCCGTGCGGAGGTCACTCTCGCAATCCTTCAACTCGATTAGGTTTGTGCGGGATCGATTTCGAACGAAATGTGAAGAGGGGGGCCCGATGAACCTCACGCATCGCGAAGCCGAAGCGCTCGACGTCCTCTGCGACACCTTCGTTCCCTCCCTCGCGTTTACGAAGGATGAAGATCCGGCCCTCTTCAGCATCTCCGCCGCAGATCTCGGAGTCAGTGGGCGGGTGGCCGAGGCGCTCGACAGGATAGAGCCCGCCAAGCGCGAGGCGTTCCGGCTTTTTTTGAGGCTGCTCGAGAATCCGCTTTTCATCGCCACCGTGTCGGCGAACGCCACCAGATTTTCGCGGCTTTCGCTGACTGCGCGGGAGCGGGTGTTGCAGCGACTGGCGCGCAGCATCGTGCCGCAGCTCCGCTCGGCTTACCAGGGTGCCCGGAGTCTGGTGATGCTGCACACCTACGCCGCGAATGGAACTCCGGAGTCGGACGCCATACTCGCCGCAATCGGCTATGAGCCGGAGCGAAATCAAAAGGCTACTGCCCCGCGGATTCCCGTTTCCAAGGTAGGAACGGAAGCGAAGGTCGAATGCGATGTGTGCGTCGTCGGGTCGGGCGCGGCCGGCAGTGTCGTGGCGGCGGAGCTCGCCGCGAATGGGCAGAACGTGATAGTCGTTGAGGCGGGCGGTGTGTGGAGCGGGGGCGAGTTCGATCAACACGAGCTGGCGGGAATGCAGAGGCTTTTTCGCGAGGCCGGACTTGCCGGCACTCGCGATTTGAGCATGTCGCTCCTGGCGGGTGCCTCACTCGGAGGCGGCACGACGGTCAACTGGCAATCGTGCTTTCGCACTCCCGACGACGTGCGCGAGGAATGGGCCGAGCTATCGGGTTGTGCCTTCTTCACTTCGGATTCGTTCAGCGAGTCGCTCGACGCGGTTTGGCGCCGGATCGGAGCGTCGACCGACGAGAGCGAGATCAATGAGAACAACTCCGCGATTTGCCGCGGCGCGAAATCACTCGGCTACAGTTGGAACCTGATCGCGCGGAACTCACTCGGCTGCGATACTGCGCAGTGCGGGAACTGCATGTTCGGCTGCAGAGTGGGCGGGAAACAGAGTGCAGCGACGACCTACCTCATGGATGCGATTCGCTCCGGAGCGCAGGTCATCGCGCCGTACACCGCGCGGAAGCTCCAGCAAAGCAAAGGGAAAGTGACCGGCGTCGAGGGGACGTACGTCGATCCGCACGGGGAGCCGAGAGCGGTCACGATCGTCGCGCATCGAGTGGTGCTGGCCGCGGGCGCGCTCGAGACACCGGCGCTGCTGATGCGATCGGGTCTCAAGTCTCTCCATCTGGGACAGCATTTATTTCTTCACCCGACTGTCGCGGTCACGGGGCTTTATCCAACGCCGATCGAGGCGTGGAAGGGACCACCTCAAACGATCGTGTGCGACGAGTTCACCAACATCACCGAAGGCTACGGATATCGCATTGAGGCAGCGCCGGGGCATTCTGGATTGCTGTCGGTCGGAGTTCCGTGGGCGGGCGCACGAGATCACCGGCGTGAGATGCAGAAAGTTCGATTCGCGGCGCCGTTCATCGTGCTCACACGGGACTCCAACGCCGGTCAGGTGCGCATCACGAACGCGGGTCAGCCTTACTTCGACTACAGGCTGGGTAAGGAGGAACGCAGGCTGATCAAACACGGAATGGCGACCGTGGCGCGGATTCACCACGCCGCCGGTGCCGAGCGGATCATCACGCTACACACCGAGCGACTGACGTGGGATCGCGAAACGGCCGGCGGGTCGATCGACAAACTCTGCCGGGAGATCGCCGCGGCGCCGACCTCACCCAACCGGTTGCCGTTGTTCAGCGCGCACCAGATGGGGACGTGCCGGCTCGGCGCCGATCGCGCGTCAGCCGTGTGCGACGCACAGGGCGCGGTGTTCGGCCTGAGCGGGGCTTATGTCGCGGACGCGAGTCTGTTTCCTGCATCTTCGGGTGTGAACCCGATGGTTACGATCATGGCGCTCGCGCGGCACATCGCTAAAGCAATGACCCGCTAGCTTGTCCGGCGTCGCCGGGAACTGCGCTCACTTGACGCGCGCCTTCTCGAGGTGCGCCGTCGCCCCGTCACGTACCGCGAGGTACACGACGCCCCCTTCCCCGAAGCCAACTAGAACTCGATTCGCGGGCAGCTGCACTCGGTCGATGAGCTCGCCCTTTCGATTGATGACGTTGTAGACGGGGCGGGCAGCCACGTTCTGACTGGTTCTGACCCAGAGATTTCCGTCGGCGTCCGCGCGAGTCGATCCCGGAGCAAATGCCGGCTTGTAATCCGGCAGCTCGCTTGGCGAGATCATGGTGAGTGGCGGTAGCGGTCCGCCCGCGCCTCCGGGGCCAACGGAAGTCACGGTCGTGTTGCCTCCGGACGTGACTGCCATCGTACCGGGCTGAGCGGTGGGCGCAGGTGCCGGCGCGGGTGCTGAGCGTTGTGCATCGCCTCCGACTCCATCGCGTCGACCACCGGCAGCTCCGCCATCGGGGCCACCGCGGAACACCATCTGTGGCCCGCCATCCCGCCCGAACTGACTGCTCGCGCGCGCTTTCTCGATCGCCACTTTCGCGGAATCGATGAAGGCCACCTTCCCTTCGTCGGTGAGACGCTCCCACTGGAACGGGATCTTCGGCGCCGAAGTCATGGTGCCGTCGGGGTTGAGGAAGTCAACGTGATAGTCTTTCGTGCGCACGAGCGCCACTGTGCCGTCAGACAGCAGCGCCCAATCGTCACCTTGCGGCAGCGGATTCGTGGTCGAAGTGACACGAACTCCGCCATCGGGCGACTGCGTGATATTCAGATTGAACTTCGGCGTCTTGAAAAAAGTCACCGTGTCGACCTTCCGCGTCGTCAGATCGAATCGGACGAGCGCCGCGGAGTCGGGCATCGTTGGAAATTGGGGAAGCCGGTTCGCGGAGCCCGGCGCGGGACGGAACGCGGCGAAGTTTGGCGGTGCGCGGTAGACGAGTCTGCCCTTCGGATCGAATCCCGGATTCCCGAATGGTCCCCCGACAAGAAAACCGACATCCTGCGCGCGCGGCGCCGACATCACGCGCGCGATTTTTCCGTTCGGATCGATCAACAGCATCGAGAGCGACGCCACATCGACGAAAAGCGTCGAATCGCCACGATAAGCGATGAGTCCGCCCGGCTGTACGCCGTAGGCGTTTGCGGTCGCGCTCGTGGTGTCAGCGACGACGGTTACTGTTGAGAGCGAAGAATCGAACATCACGACTCGCCTACCGACGATGTCGTTCACGAGAATGCGTCCGTCGGGCAGGTGCCGCACTGCCGTCACCGAGCCGAGCGGTTCCTTTGCGACCGCGGTGACGGGGCCGAGCTGGCGAATTGGTGGGAGAGATTGCGCGAGGCACGGTGAGCTCGCCGCCGCGAGTGCGATCGATATGAGACCGAGCGTAGCTTTCTTCATGGGTTGATTCCGTTGAGTGCCACTGTTGTAATCGCTGGGCGCAGCATTCCGTTCGAGTATAGCAATCGAGATCGGTTCGATCAGTTCCGAATGATGATCACGTTTCCTCCGCCTCCACCCTCTGTGCGGATCCCGCCCCCCGATCCCATGAAAGCGCCAGGAAACATCATCGGGCCGTTGCCAGCACCAGCGGTTCCGGAGCGGATCGAAGCGAGATAACGAGTATCGAGATAGCTCGCGATGAATGCCGGCAGCTTCCTTCGCTGCTCGGGCGTCAGCACTCGCTTGATGTCGGGAACAACCTTGATAAGCATGTCCACAGAAGCCTCACGCGCGCGCTGGTACCGCGAGTACGCTTCGTCCTTGTTGTACTTGTCAGGCAGCGCCGCGAGATACTTCGCGACTGGTGCCCAGATGGAGTCGAGGCTGATCACGTAGCGGCGATTCATCGTCGCGATGCTGTCGGCCTGCGGACCAGTGAGCTGGAGCGTGTCCGCCTGCCGCAGAATCGTCGACAGCGGATTTGGAATTCCGCCGCTCCCATAGATCGCCTTGAGCATGGGTTCCGGCGCCTTCGTTCCTCTAAGTGTCCGCCCGCGATCGAGCTGCTGTGTGAGCGCCTGCCGCTCGCGCGTCGGTCCGAGGTCGAAGCGCATCATTGCAGTTACAGTGACAGGCGCTCTTACAGCGGTGAGCGCGGGTAGAGTGGAGCCGAATCTCTGGTTCACATCGTACTTGTAGCGTTGCGTCAGCGGATCGAAGCCGCGAACGGCGAGCAAAGTCGGATCGGGGAAGGCAAACTGTCCCCACCCGTGCAGATTGTTGTTGCCGTGCAGCATCAGATCGGCGGCGCCAAGCGGGTTGCCGACCTGGAGCGAGAGCGTCGCGCGCTGCG
>DASWGL010000459.1:0-8375 GCA_036393735.1 Gemmatimonadaceae bacterium
AGCAAATTGCGCAGGCCAACAGCCGCCGCGCCCAACAAATCGCTCAACATGCCAAGCAGGTTGCGATCGCGGCAGCAGTAGTGGATGACCGTCTCGATTCCGACCTGCTGCTCGATCAGCACGCTGGTAAGCAACGCACCCATGCGGCTCTGCGCGCGCGGCCCATCGGGCACGTTCACGGCATCCACCCCGGCATCGCGCAGCGCAGCAACATCGCGCAACATCTTAGTCGCATCCACGCCGCGCGGTGGAACGATTTCCACCGACGTGACGAATTCACCGCGCGCGATCTTGCCACCCCACTTGGATCTCTCCGCCAGCGGGACTGGTTGAACGCCCGGATCTTCGGGCGGAAGATCGGGCTGCGTCTGGCGTCGCTCCCTCGCGGGAACGCGCGGCTGGCGCGGCGACAGGGGACGGACGCCTTCGACCATCGCCGCGATGTGCTCGGGCGTGGTCCCGCAACAGCCGCCAACGATCTTGGCTCCCGCCTGGACGAGGTGATGCGCGTATGTCGCCATGTACTCGGGACTCGCCATGTACATGCTGCGTCCGCTGACGTCGCGTGGCATTCCCGCGTTCGGCTGCGCGCTCAGCTTGCGCCTGCTGACGGGCGCCATTTTCTCGACCGCATCGAGGATGATCTGCGGGCCAACCGAGCAGTTGAGACCGATGACATCGGCGCCAAAGGCGTCGAGCGATTGGACAAGATCTTCGACCGAAACGCCGTACGGCGTGTGACAATCAGAGCCGATCGTCATCTGCGCGATGACGGGGATGGTCGAATCCACATCGTGAGCGGCGAGGATCCCCTGCTCTATCTCGTGCACATCCGCGAACGTCTCGAGGATAAACAGGTCGCAGCCGCCGTCCTTGAGCGCCTGGAGCTGTTCGCGGAACACCGCGCGCGCTTCGTCGAGACTGGTGGGCCCGAATGGCTCGAGACGAATTCCGAGCGGACCAACCGCGCCGGCGACGAGGATGTCGTCCTCCGCGATCTCGCGCGCAATTGTCACCGCGGCGCGGTTGATCTCCGCGACCTGTGACTCGAGCCCGTACTGCGCAAGCTTGATCCGGTTGGCACCGAAAGTATTTGTCTCCAGCACTTCCGCCCCGGCCTTCTTGTACGCCTTGTGAACATCGCGCACGAGATCTGGGGCGCGGATGTTCAGCTCGTCGTAGCACTGATTGATGAACACGCCCTTGTTGTAGAGCATCGTGCCCATCGCACCGTCGAAGACGATGACCTGCTGCGGATCGAGCAGCCGAGCGATCAGCGGGTTCTCAGGCAACGGCAGCCTCCGGTTCACTCGAAGCGCCCGCCCCAGTGCCGCGCACCGCGTAGTACTTGGCTTCGGGATGATGGATGATCACCGCGGCCGTAGATTGCTCGGGGAGAAGCTGGAATGATTCGGTGAGGTCCATGCCGAGCGCTTCCTTGGCGGGAAGCAGCTTGAACACCGTCGCGTGATCGTCGAGATCGGGGCAGGCGCCGTAACCCCACGAGTACCTCTTCCCGCTTGGCACGCCCAGCTCCTTCCTGATGCGGCGGTGCGCCCACTCGGCAACAGCTTCCGCGGACTCGACCGAGAGGCCGTGTGAATAAAAAGCTTCGGTGTACTCGTTCCTTCCCTGAAGCTCATCGAATCTCTTTGTTGCTTCCTTGCCAACAGTGACTATCTGCAGCGGAAGGACATCGACATCACCCGAGTCGACATTGCGGATGTAATCGGCGAGACAAAGCCGCTCGCGCCCGACCATGCGCGGAAAGTGGAAGCGCGCGATCTCGCGCAACGAGCCGCCGTCGCTCGAGTAGGCGGCGGGATCGTAGATGATCACGTCGTTGCCCTGCGACTGCGCGGGGAAATAGCCGTAGACCACCTGCGGGACGATCCAGCCATTCTTCTTCACGTCCTTCTTCAGGCGCTCCAGCGCCGGCTCGAATTCGTTCTTAATGGTCGATTTGTACTGATCGCCCGAGCCGCGTGCTCCCCATTGCAACCGATAAAGCTCGTCGAGATCTAGAAGATCGAAGACCTCGTCGATCGGGACGTCGCGAATCACGCGCGTGCCCCAGAAAGGCGGTGACGGGAGCGGGTTGTTGGCCGCGACATCGCTCCGATCACCCCCCGCGTCGCCGACGGCGATGTCCTTGCCGACGGAGGTGCGGAGGAAGACGTCATTCCGCGCGTCATCGAGATTCTTGACGACGAACAACCCGCGCTTTTTCGGATCCTGGAGTACGTCCATCGTCTCGAGGCCTTCGAACGCATCCTTGCAGTAGAACACGCCGGAGTCGTAAGCACGCTCACCCTCGACGAACAGCGCGCGCCGGCCGAAGCGGCGGTTGATCGCCGCGCCGCCGATTAATACCGGGATCTGCATTCCGCGCTTATCCAACTCTTGCACGCAGAGCGGCATCTGCTTCGACGTCGAGACGAGCAGCGCGCTCAGCCCAATCGCATCAGCGCCGACCTCGACCGCCTTGTCGAGAATCGTGTTGACCGGCACCTGCTTGCCAAGGTCGAAGACGGTGTAGCCGTTGTTGGAGAGGATGGTGTTGACGAGCGACTTGCCGATATCGTGCACATCGCCGTACACGGTCGCCAACACGACTTTTCCTTTGGTGTATCCCTCCGCCTTCTCGAGGAAGAGCTCGAGGTGCTTGACGGCTTTCTTCATCACTTCGGCGGACTGGAGCACGAACGGGAGTATGAGCTCGCCGGCCCCGAACTTGTCGCCGACCTCCTTCATCGCCGGCAGCAGAACCTCGTTCAGCACCCGCACGGGATTCTTTCGGACTCCGGCGGCGTCCAGCTGTTCTTCGATCCCTTCTTTCTTTCGATGAAGAATCATCCAGTGGATCTTCTGCTCCGGCGTCATGCCGGCAGTCGGATCTTCCTTCTCCACCTGCGCCGCCGCTCCACCGCCGCCAGCGGCCGCGAAATACTCGATGAAGCGCTGCAGCGCATCGGGACGCTTGTTGAACACAAGATCATCGGCTAGCTCACGCTCGCCCGCTGAAATCTCTGCGTACGGCCGGATATGCGCCGGATTCACGATGGCGGCATCGAGCCCCGCCTGGACGCAGTGGTGGAGGAACACCGAGTTGAGAACGCTGCGCGCGTCGGGCGTGAGCCCGAAGCTGACGTTTGAAACGCCAAGTATGGTCGAGACGCCCGGAAGCTCGCGCTTGATGAGGCGGATCCCTTCGACGGTCTCCTTGCCGGAGTCGATCCACTCCGCATCTCCAGTCGCGAGCGTGAACGTGAGCGCGTCGTAGATGAGATCTTCCGGCGCCAGCCCATATTCTCCAACTACGATGTCGTAGATCTTCTTCGCCACCTCGAGCTTCCGCTCGCGCGTCTTCGCCATGCCGATCTCGTCGATCGTGAGCGCGATCACAGCCGCTCCATGTTTCTTCACCAGAGGCACGACGGAATCGATGCGCTTGCGGCCGTTCTCCATGTTGATGGAGTTGACGATCCCGCGGCCGGGGATGTGCTCGAGCGCTGCCTCGATGACGTTCGCTTCCGTCGAGTCGATTACCAGGGGCGTCTCCACGCTCATCGACAGCAGCTTCACCACCTTGGACATCTGCTCCGCCTCATCTCCGCGCTCCGTCAGAGCGACGCAGACGTCGAGCACGTGCGCGCCCGAATCCACCTGCTCGCGCGCGACCTCGAGGATGCCCTCATAATCGTCGGCGAGAAGCAGTCTCTTCACCTTTCGCGAGCCCTGCGCGTTGACGCGCTCGCCCACAAGCAGTGGCGGCGGGTCCTGGTGCAGCGTGATGGCGCGCATGGCGGAACTCACCCGCGGAACATGCTGCGCATGGTTGACGGGCTTGGTCGCGCCCTCCGCGCCGCGAACGGCCTCGACAATCGCCGAAAGGTGCTCCGGAGTCGTACCGCAACATCCGCCGACGATGCGCACGCCGAAATCCTTCACGAACTCAGACAGCGCCGTCGCCATCGGCGCTGGCTCCAGCGGATACACCGCTTCTCCGACGCCGGTGTTGAGCGGTAGCCCCGCGTTCGGAATTACGGACAGCGGAAGGGTCGCATGCTCGGACAGGTATCTCACCGGCTCACGCATGTGCTCGGGACCCGTCGAGCAATTCAACCCGATCACGTCAACCTTGAGCGACTCGAGCGTCGTCATCGCACTCGCGATGTCCGTTCCCAGGAGCATCCGGCCGCTCACATCGAGCGTCACCTGCGTCTGCAACGGAAGCCGCCGTCCAATTTCTGTGAACAACCGCTCGATGCCCGCGACGGCTGCCTTTACTTCGAGAATGTCCTGCGACGTCTCGATCAGAAGCAGATCGACCCCGCCCTCGACCAGATATTTCGCCTGCTCGTAGAAATTGTCGGCCAGCTCGGCGTAGGAGATTCGCGAGAGCACAGGATCGGAGCTGGAAGGCAGCATTCCCGTCGGCCCCATCGAGGCGGCCACGAAGCGCGGCTGATCGGGCGTGGAATACTTATCCGCAGCCGCTCGCGCGATTCGCGCGGCAGCAACATTGATCTCGCGAACCTTGTCGCCGAGTCCCCACTCCTTTAGCCGGCGGGGCGTCGACTGGAACGTGCACGTCTCCACGACATCGCATCCCACCGCCAGAAACGACTCATGAATCGCCTGGATGACGTCGGGACGGGTGAGAACGAGATTGTCGTTACATCCCTCCAGCGCCTTTCCGCCGAAATCTTCGGCCGAAAGGTTGTACCTCTGGATGTTCGTTCCCATCGCGCCGTCGTATATCAACACTCGACGCTTCAATGCTTCCAGATAGGGCGATACGATGGGTCGTTCGGTCATTTTCACGTTGCGGAATCAGATCGTCAGAGACGAATGACAACTCGCCTCGCAGGAGTCAGCCCCCGTAAACGAGGGATAACAAAAAGGCCCGCGCATAGGCGCCGGGCGAGCGCTTTAGCGGTTTGTTTAACGTGGCCGCAAGTTGCATTAAATCGCCACGAGATCAGTTATGCCCTTCACTATAGTAGTGGAGGAGTCAAGGCTCTGCAAGACTACTGAGGACTGCGGACCAACTGCTACTGCGAACTGCGGACTAATTGAGGACTGCGGACCTATTGCGGACTGCGAACTGGCTCAGCGCCTGCCTGGCCTGATGAGCGTTCCCCTCTCTCGAGGGATTATGGCCAGGAGTAGGCGGCGAATCTCCTCTAGTTTATCGAGCCTTTGGCGTACCGTCTCTTGTCCGAGCAGAGGTCTGGCAGCGTGATACCACATCATGCTCTCGCGGACGGATCCCAACGCATACTCGAAAATGCGCGCGCGGTCGCGTCCCGAACTCCGTGAGTAGCCCTCTCCTAGATTCGCCAGGATCGAGCCCACCGCCGCGTAGAGCTGGCCAGATATCCTCTCAGTAACGAGGTGATTTCTGAGTTTTTCAGCATCAGACCAGACATGCCCCATTAGCTCACGCGCCAGTTGGTAAACGCGCATTCGTGAAAGCGGATCATTTCCGCTGCTCTCTGACGGGGGCAATACTGAATGAGGCACCCAGTAACATCTCATCGAGCTGACCGCATGCCGGCACCATGAACCTCAATGCAGAAGCAATTCTCTGCAATCGAAGCGGCCCCGGCGCGCATTTAGTCCTCAGTCCGCAGTAGGTCCGCAATCCTCAATTAGTCCGCAGTTCGCAGTAGCAGTTGGTCCGCAGTCCTCAGCAGTTAATCCGAAATGAGTCGAGCCAACCGCGCCACGCTAACGTCTCCATGTGGCGCGAGCGGCCGCCAGAATTTGTACAGGAACTTGTTCCAGCCGTGCAACCCGCGATCGGCGCGCCGTGCCACCGGAATCAATCGC
Organism: Gemmatimonadaceae bacterium; assembly: GCA_036393735.1. Classification (GTDB taxonomy): domain Bacteria; phylum Gemmatimonadota; class Gemmatimonadetes; order Gemmatimonadales; family Gemmatimonadaceae; genus UBA4720. The sequence continues at coordinate 5,839 of DASWGL010000459.1, forward strand.
CGAGCGGGGAGCGCGAGAAGGCGCCGACGCCAGCGAAAGCGGGCATCCTTTCCGTCACGCGGGCGATATTGCGCCCAGCCAATGGATCCGCTGAAGCCCGCCGGACCGAAATCGTCGGAGTCGAGAATCTCTTCGACAAAAACACGAAGTGCCCCCTCGAAGGTGCCGAGTACATCGTGCATGGCGACAATGGCCCCGTCGGCGAGATGGGGCTTGAACATGTCGAGATCCGCCTTCGCCCCTTCGTACGTGTGGTTACCGTCTATCCAGAGAAACCGAATGGCGTCTTTCCACTCGCGCGCGAGCTCATGCGAGTACGCGCGCTTGATCTCGACGCTTTCGATGACGCCGGCCCTCCTGAGGTTAGCGACGAAGTCTTCGTAGGATGTCGTTTTGCCGCGGAGATCTGGATCCGTTGTTGCTGGTGAGGTGTGCGGATCCACCGCGACGACCGGACCCAGTCCAAGCTCGCGCGTCACGTAAGCAATTCCCACGGTTGATCTGCCCTTGAAGCTTCCGATTTCGAGATTCTTTCCCCGCGCGGGCGCCAGCGCGGCCGCGGCCATGACCACCCGCGCCTCTCGCTCGGAGAGATAGCCGGTCGTCGTGGCAACGCGATGCCACCCCTGATCGATGATCGCCGCGATATGGTCGAGGTCGTGCTTTCGCGTCAGAACTCCAGCTGAAAGTCGTTCCCAGTGTCGTCGCGAATGGAACGGCCGGTCGTGCGCGACCGGCTCTCGAACGAGTCGACAAGGGCGAGGAGCCTTTTGCGTTCCAGTGGGAGTACCAAGTGCGCGAGCGTCGCCCGCTGCAGCTTCTGGGGGAGGAATGGCCGTTCTCCAGGCGATTTCCCGTACACAATGATCGCGCCGCCGGGCGTGAGAGGAAGAGTGGCGGCGGGTCCTCCATTCTCGAGCGCCTCGCAGGAAACGACGGCTATCGCCGGCAGATCTCCGCTCAGCGCACTTCCTACATCTCCAACCGTTGGCGCCAGCAAAACTTCGTGTCCGAATCCAACCAACGTCTGCGCGAGGCCTTCGAGCAGCGCTACATCAGCACCGATGAGAATCACTTTTGCCACTAGGGAGTTTCCCTCAGCCAGTCAGGCGTTGAACAGATTCCAGATTCACCCCGCTGATCTCGATTACCTTCGTCCGCGAGGAGTGGCCAGAAACGATGCACACATTACGCCGTGAAGTTTGAAGCACTTTGGAAAGAAGCTCGACCAAAGCGTCGTTCGCCATTCCCTCCACCGGCGGAGCTGTTACACGCACCTTCAGCGAAGCGCCCTGCAACCCGACGATCTCGTTCTTCGACGCCCGAGGCTGAAGGCGAACTGAAAATCGTACAACATCGCCCCGGACTTGCGCGTCAAAGCCGCTCACATCAAGCGGTACAGGAACGACTCGATGACGTTGAGCAGGATGTACGCGAGAATCGGAGTTATGTCGAGGCCGCCGAGGTTGGGAACGATGCGCCGGAGGGGCGCGAGGATGGGCGTGCTCAGCCGATAGCTCCAGCTGACCCATTTCGAGTAGGGAGAGATCGGCAGCCAGGAGCTGATCACCATCACCACGATCGCTGCCTTGAGGATCGTAAAAGTCCAGCTCACGAGCAGGTGGAAGATCCCGGCCGCTCCCTCCTGAGAGGCCATGATCGTTCTCACTACCTCGAGCCGAATCATGTCTATCGCCGTGAGCAGCAGAATGCCGCCGATCACGATGACGGCCAGCGCCCACAGCGGAGCCGCGGCCGGAGTTCCACCGGCACGAACGACTTTTCGCTCGATCGGCGCGATGATCGGATCCACCGTCGAGCGACAGAACCGCGCGACGGCGTTGAATGGGCTGATCTTCCTGGTGCGAACCGCCCAGTCGAGCAGGCAGATCGCGCCGAACGCGATTGCTATCGACAGCAACGCGGTGCGCAGAATCAGGGTTAATGCATCCGCGCCGGCGAGAAAGGTTTCCATTTACTGCAGCGTGGGCTTCATGTGCAGCTCCTTCACGAGGAAGGCAAATCTATCGGCTGCCTCATCGATCAGCTTGGTCGTAGGCTTTCCCGCACCGTGTCCCGCCTTCGTCTCGATCCTCACGAGAATCGGATTGGCGCACGCCTGCGCGGCCTGGAGCGTTGCCACGAACTTGAAGGTGTGGCCGGGAACGACTCGGTCGTCATGATCCGCCGTGAAGGCAAGCGTGGGCGGATAGCACGTGCCCGGCTTGATGTTCTGGAGCGGGGAATAGGCGCGAAGGTATTTGAACTGGTCCGGATTTTCCGACGATCCGTAATCCGAAGTCCACGCCCACCCGATCGTGAATTTCTGGAAGCGCAGCATGTCCATCACTCCGACTTCCGGCAGCGTCGCTCCGAACAGATCCGGACGCTGTGTCATCACAGCTCCCACCAATAGTCCGCCGTTCGAGCCGCCGCGGATCGCCAGCTTCGGGGTAGAGGTGTATTTCTCCCTGATCAGGTATTCCGCTGCCGCGATGAAATCATCGAAGACGTTCTGTTTCTTGGCGAGCATGCCT
>DASWGL010000460.1:0-2405 GCA_036393735.1 Gemmatimonadaceae bacterium
CGAGGAAGACGACGGGATTGTCATCGCGGATTGCTGACTTAAGAAGCCCCTTCGCATCGGCTGGTGTGCCAGGGGTGCAGACCTTGAGTCCGGGAATGTGCGCAAGCCAGCTCTCCCAGGCTTGCGAGTGCTGCGCTCCGAGCTGCAGTGCCGCACCATTCGGCCCGCGAAAGACCATCGGGATCTTGTATTGTCCGCCCGACATGTAGAGCATCTTGGCGGCGGCGTTCACCACTTCGTCGAGTGCGAGGAGCGCGAAGTTCCACGTCATGAACTCGACGATCGGACGGAGTCCGACCATCGCGGCGCCGACACCCAGGCCCGCGAAGCCGAGCTCGGTGATCGGAGTATCGACGATTCGCATCGGGCCGAACTCGTCGAGCAATCCCTTCGAGACCTTGTACGCGCCATTGTACTGCGCGACTTCCTCTCCCATGAGGAAGACACGATCGTCGCGCTGCAGCTCTTCGCGGAGCGCCTGCGTCAACGCGTCGCGGTAAGTGACTACTGCCATATCAGGAGGTTGTGTCCGTGTAGACGTCGGTGTAGAGCTTCTCGAGCGGCGGCTCGGGGCTGGCGTCGGCAAAGTCCCACGCATCTTGCGCGATCGCCTTCGCCTCGTCGTCGATCTTGCTCATCTCGCCCTCGGAGAGCTCGCCAGACTCGTAGATCTTGTTGTGAAGGACGAGGATCGGATCGCGCTTCATGTTCTCCTCGAGCTCGTCCTTGGTGCGGTACGTCCCGCTCACCGCGTCCGACATCGAGTGGCCCATGAACCGGTAGGTTCTCATCTCGATCAGCGTTGGCCGCTTCTCTTTCCTGGCTCTCTCGATCGCACGCGCCATGGTCTCGCGCACCGCGAAGACATCCTGGCCGTCGACCGACTCGCCTTCCATTCGATAGCCCTTGGCGCGGATCAGCACGTCTTCGTTGGCCGTCGAGCGCGAGATCGCTGTCCCCATGCCGTAGCGATTGTTCTCGATGATGAAGATGACGGGGAGATCCCACAACGACGCCAGATTCAAAGCCTCATGAAAAGCGCCGATGTTGACGGCGGCCTCTCCGAAGAAGCAGATGCAAACCTGATTACCACGGCGATACTTGATCGCGAATCCGACTCCGGCGGCAATCGGAACGTGGCCGCCTACGATGCCGTGTCCGCCGAGGAAGTTTGTCTTGGCGTCGAAGATGTGCATGGAGCCGCCCTTGCCGCCTGAGGTGCCGGTAGCGCGGCCGAACAGCTCCGCCATGACTGAGCGAGGACTCACCCCGCGCGCGAGCGCCTGCCCGTGATCGCGATAGGCCGTGATCACGTAATCATCGGGGCGGATCATCGACATCACGCCGGTCGAGATCGCTTCCTGTCCGATGTAGAGGTGGAGGAATCCGCCGATCTTGCCGAGCGCGTAGCCTTCGGCGCAGCGCTCCTCGAAACGGCGTTGGAGGAGCATCGAATGAAGCAGCTCGCGCCGGATCTCCGGAGTGGTTCCAGCGAGTTCACTCGCCGGTGGAGCATCAGCGCCGTTGTCTCTGGGCGCGCCTTTCTCCTTCTGCTTCTGGGCAGGAGCTGGAGGGCGCTTCGCTTCAGTGCTCATACGCCGGCCGCCTGTACCTGCTCCCACGCGTGATAGCTGGAGCGAACGAGTGGACCCGATTCAACGTGCCGAAATCCCATTTCCATTCCAATCTCGTACAGTTTTCTGAATTCCTGCGGAGTGTAGTAGCGATCGAGCTTGATGTGCGCGTCTGACGGGCGAAGGTACTGCCCCAGCGTGAGGATATCGACGTCGACTTCGCGCAGATCACGCATTACGGCGACGACCTCCTCAATAGTCTCACCCATGCCGAGAATCATGCCCGTCTTGTTCGGAATCTCGGGCGCGATGCGCTTGGCGTACCGGAAGATTTCCATCACCCTCGGGTAACGCCCTCCCGGCCGCGCTTTCTTGTAGAGTCGAGGCACCGTCTCAGTGTTGTGATTGTAGATCTCGGGTCCTGCCTCGAGTACGGTGCGGATGCTGTCCTCGTTGCCCTGAAAATCGGGCACGAGAACTTCGACCGAACAGCCGGGAATCTTCTCGTGAATCTGGCGAATCGTTTCCGCGAATACCCAGGCGCCGAAGTCGGGAAGGTCGTCACGGTCGACAGATGTGATCACGGCATGCTGGAGTCCCATTTCCGAGATCGCCTTGGCAACGCGATAGGGCTCCGCGATGTCGTACTTGGGTGGCCGGCCATGGGCGACGGCGCAGTAGGCGCAGTTGCGGGTACAGACGTCGCCGAGGATCATAAAGGTGGCCGTGCCATGCTCCCAACACTCACCGACGTTGGGACAGTGCGCTTCCTCGCACACGGAATGCAGGTCGAGCTCACGCATCAAGTGCTTGAGCCGCATATAGTTGGGG
>DASWGL010000461.1:0-3054 GCA_036393735.1 Gemmatimonadaceae bacterium
GAAAAATGTCAGTCAAGGCTCCGTGGAGCTTGCCGATATCGTGAAAAAGGGCCACCCGCTCGACGCTGTGGAGAGTGCGCTCTTCCAGACCTGCCGCTTCACCAAGTATGAGCGCATACGTCGCGACACGGCGGACGTGGGCGCCGGTATCGGCGTCGTTGGCATCGATCGCGTTGAGCAGCGTCTCCAGCGTGGCCGCGCTCAACCGTTCGGCCGCGGCGCGCATCCTGTGCTCGCGGAAGAGAAGTCCTGTCGCGGCCGCGCCAGCCGACAGTTTTAGGATGTCCGTCATGTTAATGGCTCTCGCAAGAAGCGTACGTGCTAAAGCGATTCGTGTGGCGATTGAGTGCCTGAGACTGTGAACACGCCGCGTTACATTGACGCATGACTGTTGCGCGCGTGAACGTTAAAGGTGCCCGGCGGTGGATGAGCGGGCATCCCTGGATCTATCGCACGGACGTGACGGAGCGGCCGATGATGGATGCCGGCGCGGTTCTCGTTCACGACAGTCGCGGCAAGCCAATCGGGTGGGCGCTCTGGAGTCCGCTCTCGGAGATCTCACTGCGGCTGCTCGATCGCAACCCCGATGCGGTAATCGACCAGGCGTGGTGGGACGAGCGAATCGCATCCGCAATCGCACGACGGGTGCCTCTCGAAGATCACACCAACGCAATCCGCCTGGTGCACGGCGAGGCCGATGGATGTCCGTCGCTCGTCTGCGACCGCTACGACGAGTGGCTCGTTGTGCAGTTCATGAGTGCCGGGCTCGAGCGGTTCAGAGAGGAGATACTCGCGTCGCTCCGCTCTCTGGAAGAGCCTTCGGGAATCCTGGCGCGCAACGACGTGCCGCTGCGCGCGAAAGAGGGCTTGCCGCGGGAAACGGCAGTTCTGCACGGTGACGTCCCGCGCGAAATCGAAGTGCACGAGTACGGCGTCAAATTCCTGGCCGCCCCCTGGACCGGACAGAAGACGGGCGCGTTCCTCGACCAGAGAGAAAACAGACATTTCGTCGGGACGGTGGCGCGGGGCAGGGCGCTCGACTGTTTCAGCTACCACGGGTCGTTTGCGTTGCATCTGGCAAAGAAGGCAACACACGTGACGGCGCTCGATTCCTCAGGTCCCGCTCTTGTCAGAGCCGCCGAGAACGCGGCGCGCAATTCGCTCGACAACATCTCATTCGTCGAAGCGAACGCGTTCGATTATCTGCGCGAGAAGGAGCGCGAAGGCATCACCTTCGACACGATCGTTCTCGATCCACCGGCTTTCGCGAAGACCCGGGCCGCACTGCCGGGAGCGATACGCGGGTATAAGGACATCAATCTTCGCGCGATTCGTCTGTTGGCTCCGGGCGGGCTGCTGTACACCGCGAGCTGCAGCTTTCATCTGACCCGGCCGCTGTTTCAGGAGATACTGCAGGATGCGGCCGCGGACAGCGGCAGGCGTGTCGCGATCCGGGCGCTCACGGGCCAGCCGCTCGATCATCCCGAGGTGCTCTCGATCCCTGAGACGGGATACATCAAGGGCGCGCTGCTCGAGGTAATGGATTAGGGCAGACTCGTGCGCGCATAGGCACGAAACGGAAACTGTGAAACTGTGAAACTGCAAACGGCACCTGCAACCGACGATCACCCACGCTGGCATGAGGGGCAGAAGTACGTGGAGCGTCCCGCCTGAACGATTCGCTTGATCGTACCGCCGCAGCGCCGGCATATCTTTCCTTCGCGATCGTAGACCGCGAACCGGCCGGCCTCCCGCTTGTCGGTGTATCTGCCTGGCAGCCGCTTCTCCGGGCTCAGCACGAGGCGGATCGCATCGACGAGCCTCTCCAGTTTTGCCCGACTTACTTTGGACGCTGATTTGCCCGGATTGAGCTCGGCCTCCCACAATGCTTCAGCCGCGTAGATGTTGCCCAGCCCGGCGACTACTGATTGATCCATAAGGGCAGGCTTGATGGCGATCTTCTTTCGCTTGAGCGCTGCTTGCAAATAATCCGCATCGAGAGAGGGGTCGCTGGCCTCCCGACCAAGTCTCGGCAGGGATGACGTGCCACTCTTGTCGAGTGTGATCGAGGAGAGCGCGCGACGATCAATCAGCGAGATGCGAGTGTCGTCGACGAGCTCGATCACAGCCCGCGCGAAGCGGTCCAGCGGGTCAGCGGTTGTGCCGAGTTCCCAATCGCCGTTCATCCGGAAATGCACGACGAGAGTGTCGCCGTTATCCAGATGGAGGAGTTGGTGCTTCCCGCGTCGCTCGATGCTTTCGATCCGTTTCCCCTTCGCGGCGCGGGATTTCGCCGGTGACAACTTGCGCTTGAGTGCCGGATGGATCGCCCTCACCGACGCGATCGTTTTCCCAAGAGCGGCGTGTGTGAGCTGTTGTACTGCCTTCTCTACCTCAGGAAGCTCCGGCATTCAATCCGCGGTCAACTGACTACGCGAGCATTCTTCCAATGGGGATTTTGAATGTATCATCGTGGTCCTTGAGTGCATCCAACAGCTCTACTCCGGTGAACTTTCGCGCGTCATACGTGCAGAGCGCCACGACCGGAAAACGGGGTACGATAAGCCGCTCGAATCCGACCTCCAATTTGATCATTTGCTTCGCCGATACGTTCAGGCGAAGGCCCCACATGTCGCCAACGACGCGGAACGACTCGACACCCTCATCCTCCGCCTTTTTCATCGCCGTCTCGAAGAAGCGGCACTGGGCCGCCGGAGTCTTCTGGTGCTCGCTCACGATGAGGTGGCCAGCCTTGATATCCGAGTCCAACGAAGAGCGCCTTCGCTTCATCGCCTTCAGGACCACTCCCTGCACGCGTGACGGAGCCACCAGGAAGCAGACGCTTTTCTTGCGCAGGCCCTCGAGCAGAAACGGAACCACGAGATCGAGGCGGCCGGCGTCACTGCCGTAGATACCGCACAGGTGATTCCCGTGGATGGTTGCGAGCGGCTCGTCTCTCGAGTCTTGCACTTTCATTGAACCCCCTTCCCCGCCCGACGGGAGTTGTGCTGCAGCGGGCTGTTCCATGAATGACAACAGGTCTGCGCGACGAAA
>DASWGL010000462.1:0-15198 GCA_036393735.1 Gemmatimonadaceae bacterium
CGTCCAGGAGTTGACCACTGCCTGCCGACGTTGGCATTCATCCATTTGTAATCGGCGCGACCCAGGAATGACAGATCGTTTACCTCGAACCCTGGGCTTCGCCAGTTCTGCGCTGTCTCCCAGAACCAGTTCCCGGTGTTCTTGGCAACCCGGGTGTAGAAGCCGTAACCCTGAAGCGATGTAGCACTGGGATCGTGCTTGGTACTGAAGAGTCCGTCGCTCGTTACACGGCGATCCGGCCGTTGGAAGTAGTGCGCGCTGGACTGCTCGGTCTGATCGATGACGGACGACGTTCCACCGACATCCGACACAAGCAGGGAGCCAATCCAGGAATACTGGCGCTGGCGCCATGTATGATCGAAGTCGATTCCGCCCGCCTCAGCTCGGCGGCGAAGTCTGTCGGCGATCACGGTATCGTTGAGCTGGCGGAGAGTTGACGTGAAAGCTCCACCGATCGTCGTAGCTCCCTGATTTAGATCTTTCTTGATCCGGCCGACGAAGTAGTTGCTGAGCGGCTCGACCTCCTGTGTCCGTTCCGGCCCGCCACCGGTCGGTACATACCGCGCGGTTTCTCGATTCGTCAGCGCATCGAGAAGGCCAACCGTGTACCCGCTCTTCGTCCGTCCGGTGATCTTCGCAGCGCCGAGAATCGTTGTGTTGTCAGGCGTATCGGCGAAATCCGCGATGTTGCTCACATACGGATTGAGCTGCGGCGGGCGTCCGATGCGTCGAGAGTAGAAAATGTCGAGGCTGGACGTATTGCTGCAGAAATTGCAGCTGAAGTTGCCAAAGTCGAACGCACTACTTCCGGCCACGAAAAACGGCCGCTTCTCCGAGTAATAAGTCTCGTACGCCGACAGGTTGATCGTCGCGGGATCCACCTCCACTTGTCCGAAATCAGGATTGACTGTCGCGTCGAGCGCGAGGCTCGATGTCAACAGGTATTTCATGTCGGCGCCGGCACTCATACGTCCGTAGCTGCTGCTGTGGTACGGGTCACCGGGCGGCGCGAACTTGTACTGTTCGCGGGACTCGAGATACGGAAGTATCTCCAGCTGATGGGGCTGTTGCCCGATGACAAGTCCGTTGAGCGATCCGAAATACATCGCACCACCCGCCTCGCTCTTCCGCCGGAAAGACCACATGTCCTGCTCATTGAGCCGGTCTGTGTAGCGCCAGATCTGCATTCCCCACGATTGCAGACTGTCGCGCGAGAAACGAAGCTGCGAGTACGGAATTCGGAGCTCGGCCGTCCATCCGAGCGAATCGACCTGCGTCGCGGCTTGCCAGATGGGATCCCACGACGGATCGCCATTGAATTGATCGCCGCGAACTCCCGCGGGGTTAATCTCGAACCACGCCTGGTCGATGTGGTTGTGGTACGGGTCCAGGATGACGATGAGCTTATCGGTTGTCAGTGAGTTGAACGAGCCATTGTTGCCGTTCGCATCGAGGAGCTGATCCCTCCTCGCTAGAGGAGCCCGGATACCTCGTGCACCCAGTGAGTCGTACATGCGCGCACCGATGTAGAGCGCGCGTTCATCGTACAGAACTCGCATTTCGGTGCGCTGGGTCGGTTGCGCGCCTTCCTGCGGCTGCTGCTGTCGAAAGTCGGTAATTGGAGTAGCCTTCGCCCACGCGCTCTCATCGAGCTTGCCGTCGATGATGATCGTTCCGGTCACCGGCGCCGCGACCGTGGTTGGCAGCGGTATAGAGCCGGTTTGGACCGTCTGAGCACCAAGTCCGACTCTACTCGCGCAAAAACAGAACGAAGCCACAGCGATCATGCGCGTAGTACTGAGGCGCTGATTAGGGATCAGGCTGGTCCCGCAATTCAAGCTGGGCCAGTTGAAGGATTTTGCCATCAAGGGTAGCTAGGGACGGTGGTACTCTATTGGATACACGTACCTACGGTTGCGTTTGGATTCTGTTTCGCAGCGGGTGACGATTCCGCGCGGGCGTGCGCATCTTATCAACCGCTGTGAGGCTTGGCAATCAACCCGGCTCGGCAATGGCATTCACTCTGGAAATGAAGAACATCGTATCCGACGATCAGCCCTCGCTTGACGCGCTCGAGGCTGCCGCCGCTCTCATCTACCAGTCCATGCCGCCGACCCCGCAGTACCGGTGGCCACTTCTTGAAGAGCGAGTCGGAACAACCGTCTGGGTGAAGCACGAGAACCACGCCCCCACTGGTGCATTCAAAGTGCGTGGCGGTCTCGTATATCTCGAAGATCTCTGCCGCACTGGTGTCAAACCCGAGGGAGTGATCTCCGCGACGAGAGGAAATCACGGCCAGTCCGTGGGATTTGCCGCTCGTAAATACGGTATCCCGGCAGCGGTTGTCGTACCGTTCGGGAACAGCGTCGAGAAAAATGCCGCGATGCGAGCGCTTGGCGTCGAAGTCATCGAGCAGGGACACGACTTTCAGGCCGCCGCCGAAATCGCCGATGAGATTGCGACTGACCGTGGATGGCACAGGTTCCCATCCTTTCATCCGCTGCTGGTACGTGGCGTAGGCACATATGCAGTGGAGCTGTTTCGCGCAGTCCCTGATCTCGACGCCGTCTACGTCCCGGTGGGAATGGGCAGTGGCTTATGCGGAGTCATCGCGGCACGAGATGCTCTTGGACTTCGCACCCGCGTAGTAGCAGTCGTGTCGGAGCGCGCACCTGCATTCGCGCTTTCCTACGAGCACGGTCGCATAGTCTCTCACGAGGTGACCACCCGCATAGCCGATGGGATGGCGTGCCGGACTCCCGTGGAAGCGGCGCTTGCTATCGCGCGACGTGGCGCGGAGCGCGTAGTCAGGGTAAGCGACGACGAAGTTGAGTCAGCGATGCGGGCTTTGTTCGCGGACACACATAACACGGCTGAAGGCGGTGGTGCAGCCGCGCTTGCCGCGCTGCTTCAGGAAAAAGAGAAAATGCGCGGTCGCAGCGTCGCGGTCGTCTTGTCGGGCGGGAATGTAAACTCGAGCCTCTTCGCTTCCGTCTTGAAGAGCACGGAGTAAACCGTCGCTCAACCTCCGACTGAAAACAGCCCGTTCGTCGCGTCTATTCTGATTCTCCCGAATTGCGAGATGTCGCTGCCCAACACGCCATCACAATTTATGAGACTCGAGTAAACAGGACCGTAGACGATCACGCCTGGTAGGCGCAATGCTAACCCCGCCACATCCAATGTCAGTAAAGGGACGACTCGATTTGTCTGTTGACCAGTCTTCGCAATGCCGAATACACGGGTGTCGGAGATGCTTGTTGCGGCTCCCACTCGCTCCAGTATCGAGGCGTTTAGAAAACTCGACTGGGCACCGGTATCGAGCGTGAAATGAAGTGTTCCACCAAGCTTCGTGCGAACCTCGATCAGCGGCTTACCCACCCACGTCAGATTCTGAGCTGTAGTTCCGCTCGTCCCGAGATTTTCTGGCCGCCCGAGCGTAATCCTCCGGCTCTCGTAATCCATCAGGACGTTGAGCTGTCGGATGGTGTCCCAACCTATGATGCCATCGACATACAGCACTTTTCGCGGGACTCCCTGACCTGGGTCCCTGAGCCGCATTAGAGAGGCGTCTATCACAATCGCTGGACTGTTGGTGAAGACGATCGGACCGATTTCCATTCGTTTCACAGCCGCCGGCCTCACTGGCGCAGCCCCCGCAAACGTTCGAACTGTCAGGGTATCGGGAGAAAGTATCGCGACGTCGGCCGTTGATGCGACGTCAGAGTTCAGCACAGTGATGCTCGACCCAGTATCCACCCAGAACTCAAACTCCTTTCCGTTTATTCGCACTCGGATAGTCGGAGTTCCCACCGTGGTTAGCCTTAGTGGAAGCGACACCGGCACCAGTGGAAGGATTGTCGTTTGCCGGTCCACGCTGGCGAATGCATGGCCCCATCGTTCCAGGTCGGACGTATTTTGCCAGTCAACGAGCACCAGGCGCGAACTAGCGGTCAGGTCGCGAAGCGCCGTCCATTTGTGCTCGTACAAGAGTGTGGTCGCGAGCATGATTTGAGACGCAACCGCCACGTTCACATCAGCGCTTTGCCTGCTCGCATACTGGAATGTGCTCTCGGCCTTCTCCTGCTGACCCGCTGCCAACAAGGCAACACCTTCAGCAAAACCGATCTCCGGCTCACTCCGTGCGAGCCCGCGTAACTCATCCAGGTTTAGCTCGGCGAGCGCCGCCCAGTATTCTTCGAAATAGTTTTGGGGAGGGTCGCGCTCCACTGGGTACGATGATGGACCAGGCGATGCAGCGACAGGAGACAGAGCGGACAGGTCTTCGCGAAATCCACTATCTCGAACTGCAGGTTTCGCGTGGCTGGGGCCTTCGTTAAGAATGCCGGCCGTTTGTAAACAGCCAGTCAGCAGTCCTACAAGGCTGGCGACCGTCCAGGCGTGAGTTCGCGCGCGGTAGAATCGGACCCAGCTCTCAAATCCCATCACGCCAACGGAGACCTGATGCATAAACGGCCCTCCCCGGAAGGATTCGGAGTCCAGTGTGCTGGTGGGCCGTCGCTGCTATCTCCGCTAACAGGGTTTGATGCTCAATCAGTGAAAAGGGTTTGACCGCTTGGCGCATCCGCGGTCACAGCTATTGAAAAACCGGCCAGACCAGACAGATTTTGCGCACATTCCCCGCTTGCGGAGAGGTCCGGCCATGCGAACCGACCGACGCATCCACTCCATCGACGTTACGCGCGGCGTCGTAATGGTCCTCATGGCCATCGATCACGTGCGCGTCTATGCGGGGGTGCCGCCTGGCGGTCCCAGGCCCGGGGTCTTCTTCACCCGCTGGATCACCAACTTCGTCGCACCGGCATTCGCCTTCCTGTCCGGCACGTCTGCGTACCTGCTCGGCCAGCGACTGGGGAATCGCAGAGCACTGTCGCGGTATCTCGTCACCCGAGGGCTGATACTCGTGCTACTCGAGCTCACGGTTATTCGGGTGGCGTGGACCTTCAACTTTGACTTCGGCCACTACCTCCTGGCCGGCGTCATCTGGATGCTCGGCTGGTGCATGGTGCTGCTTGCCGCCCTCGTCTGGTTGCCGATACCGGCTATCGGAGCATTTGGCGTGGCGGTGATCGCGCTCCACAACCTGATGGACTTGCTGCCACAAGCGACACTCACCACGCTCCAGGAAAGCTCGCTGAACTGGCTCTGGCAGATCCTCTACTTCGGCGGGCCGATCCAGCTCGGGCAGAATGGCCCGACGCTGATGGTGCTCTACTCCATAGTGCCGTGGATTGGCGTCATGGCGGCAGGTTATGCGTTTGGCGCCGTGATGACAATGGAGCCAGAGCGGCGAAGCAGGATTTGCGTCGCAGTCGGCGCGTCAGCGATCGTACTCTTTCTGCTGCTCCGAATGATCGATGGCTACGGCGATCCCCGTCATTGGCATGCAACCGCACCGACACCGATGCCCACTGCGTTTCGTTTCATCAACACGAGCAAGTATCCAGCATCGCTGCAGTTTCTGCTCATGACGCTAGGGCCGACGATCATCCTGCTTCCCCTCGCAGAACGAGCACGCGGCAAGATTGGAGAGATCCCTGAGATCTTCGGACGAGTGCCGATGTTCTACTACCTGATTCACATTCCGGCGATTCATCTCGCGGCGGTGATTGTCTCTCTGGTGCGCGAAGGAAGAGTTAATCCGTGGCTCTTCGCCAATCACCCGATGATGAATCCGCCGCCGCCCGAGGGTTACACCTGGAGTCTCGCGCTGCTCTACGCGGTGTTCTTCGTCGTCGTGGCAGTGCTATATGTGCCGTGCCGCTGGTATGCGCGAAGAAAGGCAACCAATCCGGCACCTTGGATGCGCTACATCTGAGCCGTACAAAGAGGCGCCGGTCAGAATCGAACTGACGAATAGCAGATTTGCAGTCTGCCGCCTTACCACTTGGCCACGGCGCCGTGCCACAAAGTTATCGGGTCCTGAGTCCCCAGAGCAATCTGGCGGCAAAGATGCCGAGCACCAATCCAGCGCCGAGAATAAGAACGAGCACGATGACGGCAATCGCCATGAGCCCGAGCACATTGTGTCGCTTGGGCGGAGCACTCCCGGTTGCGACTAGGTGACGTTCCAGGAGCGCCACATTCATCATGTTCGACTTCCACGCCGCGTCGAACAGGTCACCAACAGCCGGAATGGCCCCAAGTATTGTGTCGATGCCAATGTTTACCAGCATCCTTGCCAGTGTGAACGCCGGCACCTCTGCCCGTACTGCCTCGAGAACGATATAGCCCGACAGCACCGCGCCAATCAGATCGCCGATTCCCGGAATCAGTCCGACGATTGGATCAAATCCGATCTTCCACGGAGTCCCTGGAATCGAGATGGAGTTGTCGAGCAGCTTCGCCAATACCCGCACGCGCCTGGTCCGGCTCGCGGGGTCATCGGCGAGAATGCTCTGCCTCGCGGGAACGACGACCCGTGGGTTCGTCCTGCTCACCGTGACACCTTCGCCTCGAGCGCGGACATTCGCGTCGGTCCTGGATAGGGCTTGTCGCCCTTGATCGCGCCCCACAGGATGCGATTGAAGAGATCGTCGGGCGATGTGTCTTCTTTCTCGAGCGTCAGCTTCTTCGACGCCTCCGCCAGCGCGCCACGCTGCGGATTCTTCTCATCGAGTGGCACGCTCGATATCAACGGGGTATAAGGAGTCAGATCGGGCGTAGTCTCCCAGATCTCACGCAGCGGCCGGCCGTAGTAATCGAACTGCGACATCCTTCCCAAGCCAAGGATGTCCTCGATCGTCGCCACGACATCGGTGGTGTTCGCAAAGCGGTGAAAAACCTTGCCGCGGTTGTATGGAGAGATCACGAGCAGCGGCGAGCGGTGCGAATCGACATGATCGGGACCGTCCTGCGCATCGTCCTCGAGCACGAAAACAACAGTGTTCTTCCAGAACGGACTCTTCGACAGCGCCTCGATGATCCTTCCCAGCGCGAGATCGTTGTCCGCCATGTAGGCCCGCGGTGTCGGGCTTCCGGCACGCGCGCCTGAAGTATGATCATTCGGCAATGTCATTATCTCGAGCGCCGGCAACCTCCCCGCTCGCACGAATTCCTGAAGCTCTTTCAGCCAAGTATCGGTACGCGACTGATCGGTTATCTGCAGGTTGAATCCCGAATACGCGGTATTGGTGTGACCAACCAGGGCTGGTTTTGTCGCGACAAACGTGGGGCCATTTGGTCCAGGCGGCGCGTCCGGCTCATCTACGAACTCGCCGTAGTTCCTGTAGGTGATCCCCGCACGCTCCGCGAGATTCCACAGGTACCCGCTCGACGGCTCCGACACATCGTCATCCGGGATTTTGTTACGATTGGTTCCCTGGTAGTCGTAGGTCCGTCCCCGTGAGGAGTAGTTCGACGGTACCGTCTTTTCCACATAGTCCGTGACGTACGCCGCCGTCGACCAGTTGTGCCCATCCGGACTCACCTCGGCATTTACGAAAAACCTGTCGAAGATTCCGAACCGCTCCGCCAGAGCGTGATGGTTGGGCGATACCCTGCGCGGAAAGAAAACGAGCGACGAATCTCCGTCCGCCTGTTTGAGATCGCCGAAGACCTGATCGTACGTCCGGTTCTCCTTGATGATGTAGATCACGTGCTCGAACGGCGGATACTTTTTCTCCTGCTGCGCGGAATTCCATCCGTTCGCTGAAGCAACACGATTGGAGAATCCGTCGAGCTCCCCACCGCTTACTGTGGTCGCGGGGACGATCGTCAAGGTGCCGTTGATCTGCCCGAGCGTATAGTCGGGAGTATGAGCCGGCATATGCTGGCCCGGTTGCCAGTGCCCGACGTTGGACCCAGTGCCGCGCCCTTTGCCATTCACGACAATGATATCGCTCCCGTCCACCGCGATTGCCGACGGGTACCATCCAACCGGAATCCTTCCGACCAGCGCGTCATTCCCTGCGGCGGCGGAAACTCCGGAGACTGCCGCCGAGAGATTGAATACGGCGACGGCATTGTTGTCGGCCTCGGCCACGAAGAGTCTCGTCCCGTCCGGCGAAAGCGCCAGCGCGTTGGGCGTGCTGCCCTCACCTGTCGCCGCGGGCGAAGCATCACTGAGCGTGGCGACAACGCGCTGATTGCGGGTGTCGATGACACTCACCTTGTCCGTGCTTCCCGAGGCGGCGAAAAGCCGCGTTCCCTCCGCATTGAGCAACAACGCCGACGGATGCCTTCCCACTTTGATCTCTCGTCCGTCGCCTAGGGCACCATTCGCCAGCGCCGGAAATGCCGACACCGTCCACCCATTCCACCCGGAGACATAAACCGTTCCATCGGACCCGGTCAGGACTCCGTAGGGATATCGCCCCGTCGCCAGCCGCTGTACGACGCGTCGCGCGGCAAGGTCCACGACCGCGAGTGAATCCCCCAGGTTCTCCGCGACATAGAGCGTTCGTCCATCGCGCGAGATCGCTATTCCCGCCGGATACCTGGTACCGCTCTTTTCTTTCTCCTTCACCGCCAACGCAATGGAGTCCGCGAGCGTCGCCTGTTCATCACGCCAGTTGAACCGGTAGATCACATCCTCGTTTCCACCCGACACGTACAACGATTTTCCGTCCGGGCTGAAGGTGACACCGAGAAACACGGCGGGAAGCGAAATTGTTTGCAGCACCCGTCCGGATGCCCGGTCGACGACCTGGATGCCTTGCTCCCTCCAGCCGTTGAGGAGGACGATCACGCGATTCTTTTCCGGTGAGAGGGTCATAGCCAGCGGCATCGAGCCCAGATCATACGAGACGCCGGCCGGATCGAGCGGCGCCCCCGTTGGAAGACGCCGCGCTCCCGACGGATCCTGGGCCGAGATACCAGCTTTAACTTGTGGAGACGGCGAGCCGCACGAGCTCGCGACGAGCGTCAGTGCAAATAGACGGGTAAGTGTCGAGTTCATCCGGCGAAAGATGGCATTGACACCCGATTCTGCCAGTCTGATAATCCGCGAATGGGTACCACTTTGGTAAAGCCCCGGATTGTCCCCGCGAAGAAGAAGGACATCCCGCTAATTCATGAGCTCATTCTCGAGCTCGCCGAATACGAGCGCGCCCTTCCGGGGGAAGCGCCCGTTACCGAGAAGGATCTGGCTCAAACCCTGTTCGGCAAGCAACCCGCTGCGGAAGTCCTCATCGCCTTCCTCGGCGACAAGCCTGCCGGGTTCGCCCTTTTCTTCCACAACTATTCGACCTGGCTTGGCAAGCGTGGAATCTATCTGGAGGACCTTTTCGTCCGACTGCACGCGCGGAAGCATGGCGTCGGCTTTGCCCTGCTGCGCGAGCTCGCGCGCATCGCAATCCAGCGTGATTGCGGCCGTTTGGACTGGTCCGTGCTCACATGGAACGAGCTTGCGATAAACTTCTACAAACGGATTGGAGCCAGGCCGATGGACGACTGGAAGACATTCAGGCTTGCGGGTGACGCGCTTGCCCACGTAGCCGGCGCGGAGAAATGATCTGATCTACGGTCGTAGACCGCGGCAGTTGTTCGTCGTCTGGGGCGTGTCGCTGCTATCGATCGGCCTGATCTATTGGCTCGAGATCAGCGCGCCGGCGCTACACGAACTGCTGATTCCCTTTTATTGGATCATACTTGCTCTCGCGTTCTATCTCACCTGGCGCTGGCTGCGAGCGCGTTCGCGCAAGGATCGAAGAGGACAGGATCGCCGGCGTGTTGATCGCCGCGATCAGAGCGACACTACTTCGTCCTGAGAATCGATAGAGCGAAACCGGCTGGCACCGGCGCGCCGCGCGAGGCAATGCGGCCGCCTCCAATTGCGTTAGCCGCTACGCCAAAGCGCAGGTAGGCGGCCGAGCCATCCCCAATGCCGACCGATGTGACGCTAGTCGGATCGAGCTGCTGTGCAGCCAGCGCCCACACGCCTTCATTCGCGGCGGAAATCATCGACCGGATATTCCAGCTCGGATCCATGTCTACGGACTGGATTCCTGGAATGAAGTCATCCGCATAGTTGGATACGCTCCAGTCGCGAACCCACGCGCTGAGATCGGGCGTTATCGCGCGCGCGAGGTTCGACACGCCGTGGATCCCGGCTGGCGGGTTGGCGAGCTGGAACCATAACTGGCTTTCGGTGCCCGCACGCCGGTCAGCAGCGTACCGGAGAAAAGACCAGATGGCGCCTCGCGTGGTGATGTTGGCGTTGTTCGCATAGGGAGAATTGGTGAGTGTATTCGTAAGGAACTCGCGGAAGCGCCGAAAGTTCTGGACGCCAAAGTTGTCGAATGCGGCCTGGGTTTTCTGCGATGACTGAATCACCTGGTAGGTGATGTTCTGTCCCGGCGTGAGTCCACCCGCCCGGTAGAACGTCAGCTCCTCCGCTTCGTGCGCGAGGCCCTCGTCGAGAAAAGTGTCCTCGAACGTAGCCGAGCCGTTCAGGTAGAGATGGCGCGACGCATTTATCAGGTGCTGAAACTCGTGCGCAAGGGTCCCCACCGTCACTGTTCTCACGAAATCGGCGCTGCGCACATTCTGATTCACAATTCCAGTGGGGTCGGGGACGAGAAGGTAGAACATTTCCGCGAAATTGCTCGTCGCGCAGCCCTCAACAGTTCCAGCTGTCGTGGTTGGGAAGAGATCCCGGCTGAAAAAGAATCCGCCGACGTAGAAATTCTGGCTCGGAGGCGTCAGCTCATTTACGGCACGGGTGAAGAACAGGATCACGTGCTGGTTTTTATCGATGTCGGTCGGAGCACCGAAATTGAGAGTGTCGACCGGGTAGACGAGCGTATCGAACGTAGTCCCGAAATACTGAAAGTCCTCCGTCGTCAAGCCGTCACTGGGGTTGGCCGTGTCACTCACCACTATCGCGCGGTTGGAGATTGCGACGACGCGCCCCGTCCTGATGTTGGCGTTTGCACAAGCCGACGAGGAGTTCGAGTTGAAATTCATCAGATCACCGACCTGGGGAATGGCAACCGATAGACTGAATCGACCAGCGTTCTCCTGCCTGGCACTCCTAGCGCGTGGAATCAGCGGTGTCAGCTCGACCAGCGACCGCTCCCTTAGCGCCGCCTCGAACGCATCATCCTTCCTGAGCGGGGTGGGCCCGGTCGGCTGCATCAGCTGCAGGCGCGGGTCGATGATTCGGTTCGAGACCGCGGCGATGGTAGTGCTGCCCGTGAAGATCGAAAGCCGCAGCAGTGATCCACTGAAGTCGGAGTAGAACGGCACCGCGATGAACTCCGCGCCGGCAGCTGTCCCCTGCACGCAGAATTCCGAGGCCGCGGTACCGGAAAGCAATGCGATTTCACCAACGGCCAGATTGAATGCGCTGGAGCCCGTTGGACACGGTGGGCCGAGAACGATGATCGTGCCCGTCTTGACGATCGAGCCAGCCGTCGCGCGAACGATAGTAGTCGTGTCCGAGGCACGCGCGGTAAGTATAGCTCCGGCGCCGAAGTTATCGGCTGTCACGATAGACGTGTCAGCGGACTCGACAGTGGACCCGACCAGAACGCTGTTTCCGAACCTGTCAGCCGCACGTGCGTTGAGCCGGAAGACATCGCCAATTCCAAGTAGTCGGACCGTGTCTCGGGAAAGGATTATCTGTGCGAGAGGGCCGGGGATCGCGATCGCGGTGAAAGTGACGGGACTGAGCCCCGCAACAGTTGCGGTCGCTGACTGAGTTCCAGCGACTGGGCCCAGGGTCCATTCCACCATCGCCAGACCACTTGCATCGGTGAGCGAGGAAGACGCGCTGAGCGCGCCCGCTGATGTGTTCCAGGCGATCGCAACGCCGGCCAGATTCCGACCCTGGGAATCCGAGACCCTGATCGTCAGCGGCTGTCCGAGCTTGCTCCCGACTTCCGCCGTTCCTTGCGCGTTTCCCGGCACGGGAACGATGCTCGCTGGAGGTCCAGCTTTCGGGCCGGATGCATCCCCGCACGCAATCATCTGAGCGATGACCATGGCACCGAGGAGAGCAATCAATCCTGGAGCAACCCGCATGTCTGCCGTAACGAACTCTAAGCCGAATGTACGCCTAACCCCGTCCGCTCTACCTATCGGGATAAGCTACCAGTGGGTAACACTCGCCGCTTGCGCACTCGGTAACATCCGCCGCTCGCTGGGTGACGCCCGCCGCTGGAGGCTATCCCGCTCGAGGTTCGTCGCGATCCCCGGATCCTAATGGACGAGATTTACGCTCCGATCCAGGGCCGGTCCGGCTTTTCGTCTCGTCGCCCACGTCGGCAAGCTCAGAGAGTTTCTCGATGAAAATCTGCGTCAGCTCATCGACTCTGTCGCGTACCATTGTGTCGCCGGCACGCGAGAGGGTGGCCGCGCGATGTGTGACGTCGTCGATCGCCGCGCGCACAGTGGGTGCGCCTTCAACCGCGAGCAGCCGCGAAATTGCAATCGACGGGGCGATCTCTCCCGTCAGACATTGCACAAGAATTGCCCGAATCGCCGGCGGTTGCAGGCCTTCTGTGAGACGAGTGATGGCTTCCGCTTCCATTCCGGTGCGACTGCTCATGTCAGTGCGATTTGAGATAGACGGCTATAGCTCGATCGACGCGTTGATTCTCTGGCACAACACGCGCCAGCCGGTCTGGAGCCACATACGACAACACAAAAACGAGGACGGAATGGCTACACGAAAACCCTCAGGCCGCGGGAAATACGGTAAGGCAGCCTCGAAGCGCGTCGAGAGCGCGATGCGTCGGAGGAAGAAGGGGACGCTCAAATCCGGCAGGACTGGAAGAACCGTGAAGAGCCGGAAGCAGGCAATTGCAATAGGTTTGTCCGAAGCGCGAAAAAGAGGAGCAAAGGTCCCTCGCAAACCCGGGGGACGAAAGCGTTCGGGCGGAAGAAAGCGGTCGAGCCGCTGACGGGCTGATCATTAGGTAAGTAGCTAACTCGGCTGCTGCTTCCCGTGAAATGCGCCTCCCCAATCGGGTTTTCTGATCCGGAGCGGGTGCCACTTTGCCTCGCATCTTCGCCTCAGTACTTGGCGAGGTAGTTATCGAGCTCCCATGACGAGACCTGCGTGATGTACTCCTGCCACTCGAGGCGCTTCGCGGCGAGAAACTGTGTCGCGATATGCTCGCCCAGAGCTTCGGTGATCACATCGTCCTTCTCCAGCTCGTTGCACGCTTCCCCGAGATTGTGCGGCAGGTCGTCGATCCGGAGGCGACGCTTCTCACGGTGCGACATCTCCCAGATGTTGGAGTTGACCGGCTCGCGCGCATCGGCCTTGGTCGCGATGCCATCGAGTCCAGCCGCCAGCTGCACTGCGAGCGCGAGATAGGGATTCGCGGAGGGATCTGGAATTCGCAGCTCTATTCTGGTCCCTAAGCCACGACGATCAGGAATCCGGATCATCGGCGATCGGTTGCGCATCGACCAGGCTACGTTGATCGGTGCTTCAAAACCTGGGACGAGTCTCTTGTAGGAGTTGACGAGAGGGTTTGTTATCGCGGTAAAGCCGCGCGCGTGTCGAAGCAGCCCGCCGATGTAATGGAGCGCCGTGGTCGAGAGCTCCCATTCCGAGTTTTCGTCCCAGAAGGCGTTATCCCTCCCGCGGAAAAGCGATTGATGGGTGTGCATGCCGCTGCCATTCTGTCCGAAGATCGGCTTCGGCATAAACGACGCGGTAAGGCCGAAGGTCCGGGCGATGTACTTCACCACGAACCGGAATGTCGCGATGTTGTCCGCCGTCTTCAGCGCTTCGGCGTATCTGAAGTCAATCTCATGCTGGCCGTGCGCGACTTCGTGGTGCGCCGCTTCCACCTCGAATCCCATCCGCTCGAGGACATCGACGATCGCACGGCGCGCATCTTCGCCGAGATCGGCCGGCGCGAGATCGAAATACGATCCCACGTCGTGCGTGATCGTTGAAGGCTCCTCGTCCGGCCGCGGCTTGAACATGAAGAACTCGGCTTCCATCCCCGCGTTCATGGTGTAGCCAAGTTTGGCCGCGCGTGCGATCATTCTTTTGAGCACCCCGCGCGGATCTCCGGCGAAGGGCTTCCCGTCCGGAGTATTTATGTCGCAGATCAGTCTCGCGACCCGACTCTTCTCATCGCCCCAGGGAAATATCTGAAACGTGCCCAGGTCCGGAGCCAGCAACATGTCCGATTCCTCGATCCGGACGAATCCCTCAATCGAAGAACCATCGAACATGATGTCCCCCGCCAGTGCTTTCTCGAATTGTGACGCGGGTAACTCAACGTTCTTGTTGATGCCGAGGATGTCCGTGAATTGCAGTCTGAGGAAGCGGACGTTGTTGGCGGCGGCGAGCTCCAGGATGTCTTTGGCGGTTGCGCCTGAGGTATCAGGAATCTGGGAGCGAGGTCGGGGCATGGGCTCAACGTAGCCCTGTTGGCATTTTTTTGCAAATCATGCACGAGAACGAGCCAGTTCCTTGCGTTTCGTGGCTCGCATAGCGAATTTGGTCGATCAATTGTGCAGGCAATGCACTTTTTTACATCTCATCAGCGCAGACACCCATGACAGCCGCTATCACTCCGCGTAAAGCTCTTCTGAACGAAATCTCCAGCCGCGAGCCCCGAATCGCCCGCGGCTTCAGCAAGGACGGAATACCTGGGCCGACTTCCCAGTACTTCGGCGTCAACATCCTTGGCGTGAGGCAGTTGCGCGACAAGCTTCCGAAAGAAGTCTTCGCCAGCCTCGCTGCATCAATTCGGCACGGCAAGAAGCTCGATCGCGCCATCGCTCCAGTCGTTGCGCAGGTCATCAAGGAGTGGGCGATCTCGCGTGGTGTGACGCACTTCACGCACTGGTTCCAGCCCCAGACCGGACTCACCGCGGAAAAGCACGACGCGTTCTTCGCCTTCGATGACGACCGACAGCCGATGGAATCTTTTACCGGCGACCAACTCATTCAGAGCGAGCCCGACGCATCGAGCTTTCCCTCCGGCGGACTACGGGCGACCTGGGAAGCACGTGGTTACACGGCGTGGAATCCGGCCAGTCCGGTCTTCATCGTCGAGTCAACAGGCGCCCGGACTCTTTGTATTCCCTCGGTATTCATCGGCTACAATGGCGAAGCACTCGATGAAATGACCCCACTGCTCAGAAGCTCAGATGTGCTGTCGCAAAAGTCGATCGAGCTGCTCGAGCTGCTCGGCGACAAGGGTGTACAGCGCGTCTTCACGACGCTTGGACCCGAGCAGGAGTATTTCCTTATCGATCGCG
>DASWGL010000463.1:0-1888 GCA_036393735.1 Gemmatimonadaceae bacterium
CCTGCTGCGCGAGCTCGCGACGGCCGGCGCGAAAGCCCGCTATGGCGATCCCCTCTCGGCGAAAGTGCAGGAGCGACTCGACTACGAGCTCTCGGTCATTACGGGCGCCGGCTATGCGGGTTACTTCCTCATCGTCGCGGATTTCATAAAGGCCGCACGCGAAAAGGGGATTCCCGTTGGTCCCGGTCGCGGATCCGCAGCCGGCTCGCTCGTCGCCTACTCGCTTCGCATCACCGACGTCTGCCCGCTCAAGTTCGATTTGCTCTTCGAGCGCTTTCTAAATCCGGAGCGGGTGTCGATGCCCGACATCGACGTCGACTTCTGCTTCGAGCGGCGCGGAGAGGTGATCGAGTACGTCAGGCAGAAGTACGGTCGCGATTCGGTCGGCCAGATCATCACCTTCGGAACCTTGAAATCCCGCGCGGCCATCAAGGACGTGGGGAGAACTCTTGGATTCACTCCAGCCGAGACCGACTATCTCGCCAAGCTGATACCGAACCACCCCAACTTCTCGCTCACCGTCAAGGAAGCGATCGAGCGGATTCCCGAGATCAAGGAGTTCTACGCGACGCGCAAGGACGACGGTCGCGAAGTGAAGGAGCGGAAGGAGCGGTACCGCCGGCTCCTCGATTACGCGATCAGGCTGGAAGGCCTTTCCCGGCACGCGGGTGTGCATGCCGCCGGCGTCGTCATCGCGCCCGGCCCCCTCGACGACTACGTTCCGATCTGCACCCAGCCGTCGAAAGGCTCGGGTAGCTCCAACGGCAACGAGGACTCCGTCGTCGTAACACAGTACGACATGAACGCGCTCGAGCACGCGGGCATGCTCAAGATGGATTTCCTCGGTCTCACGACTCTTACCGTCATCAGTGATGCGCTGCGCGGAATCCGCGAGCGCACCGGCTTCGCGCCAGACCTCGACGCGCTTCCACTCGATGATGCCGAGACCTATCTGATGCTACGCGCGGGCAGAACCGTCGGCGTGTTCCAGTTCGAATCACCGCTCGCGACCGACATGTTGAAGAGCATCCGCGCCGATCGCTTCGACGATCTGGTGGCGTCGAATGCATTGATGCGCCCGGGTCCCCTTGATACGGGGATGCACAAGGTGTACATGCGGCGCAAACGCGGCGAGGAACCCGTCTCCTACATTCTCCCCGCGCTCAAGCCGATTCTCGAAACCACCTACGGCGTCATCACCTACCAGGAGCAGGTGATGCGCATTGCGCAGACGCTGGCGGGCATTTCGCTCGCCGAAGCCGACGTGCTGCGTAAAGCCGTCGGGAAAAAGGACGCCGAGCTGATTCGCGCGGAGTTGGGCAAGTTCATTGAAAAGGCGGTGGCGCTCGGACACAACCGCGCGGTCATCGAGGAGATCGCGAGCCAGATCGAGACGTTCGGCCGCTACGGCTTCAACAAGTCCCACGCCGTGGCGTACTCGATCATCTCGTACCATACCGCTTGGCTCAAGGCTCATTTCCCAGCGGATTTCATGGCGGCCCTGCTATCGTCGCAGATCGGCGATACAGACAACGTCGTCAAGTACATCAATGAAGCGCGGCAGCTGCACGTGCCCGGCTCAAAGGAGCCGGGCCTCGAGATCCTGCCACCGGATGTCAACGAATCCGGCTACAAGTTCACGGTGATCGGCGAGACGAAGATTCGCTTCGGCCTGGGCGGCATTCGCAACGTGGGACGCACCGCCATCGAATCGATCATCAGTGCGCGGAAGAAAGACGGACCCTTCCGATCGATCTTCGATCTCTGCGAGAGAATCGACCTCCGCGTCTGCAGCAAGCGGGTGCTCGATGCCCTCGTTCACGCCGGAGCGATGGATTCGCTCGGAGGGCACCGAGCGCAGCTCGCGGCGGCGCTCGATCTCGCCATC
>DASWGL010000464.1:0-1893 GCA_036393735.1 Gemmatimonadaceae bacterium
GCGCAATCGGCGAGGTCGATTCGAGTCTCGCGCTCGGGCAGTTGCGCACCTTGCAGGAGACTCTCGATCGTGCCGCGGCGCAGATGGCATTCACGATGGTGCTATTGGTGATCGCGGCCGGCGTGTCGTTGACGCTCGGAGTCGTCGGCATTTATGGCGCGATGTCCTATATCGTCACTCAGCGGACCGGTGAAATTGGCGTCCGCCTGGCGCTCGGCGCGGAGCCGGGAAATGTTGCGCGGATGATTGTGCGGCAAGGAGGCATCGTTGCGTTGCCTGGCATCACGGTTGGGCTCGCGACGGCATTCGCCGGCGGTCGGCTCATCGAATCGCTGCTGTACGGCGTCAGCCCGCGCGACCCCGGCGTGTTTGCCGGAACGACAGCGCTGCTGCTGGGCGTGGTACTCCTCGCGTGCTGGTTGCCCGCACGCCCAGCCGCCCGACTCAGCCCTCTCGAGGCGCTTCGAGCCGACTAACCAATGCCGGTGGCACCTCGCCGCCACCGCATCTCAGCGACGCGCAGCCTGCGCTCACCAGGTGCCCCCACCACTACGCCGGATGAAAGGAGCTCCGCAGTGAGTAAACCCTTCGCGACTACCTGGGAGTGATCCGATGAGAGTTGAGCAGCAACATCAGCGGGCCACGATATTCGACCATCCTTCGCGGTAGCGCCGGTCTGCCGCTCGCACCTCGCACGGGGGCTCACCCGGAGTGGTAAGCTGCACCTTTCAAAAGGAGGTGCGGGCATGCGACCGGAGAATCCGACGCTTGCGCTGTTCACCGTCGTTGGCCTGATGGCCACCGCGGCGAGTGCGCAGGTTGTGAGGCAGGAGGTCCCTGGCATCCGGAACTTCGCCAAGGTCGAATCGACCGTTGCGTGCGCAGGCGCCATTACGCCCGCCGC
Source organism: Gemmatimonadaceae bacterium (assembly GCA_036393735.1). Lineage (GTDB taxonomy): Bacteria > Gemmatimonadota > Gemmatimonadetes > Gemmatimonadales > Gemmatimonadaceae > UBA4720. The sequence continues at coordinate 905 of DASWGL010000464.1, forward strand.
GATCCAGGAAGTCAAAAAGATGGGTTACGCGTCGATCATCAACCTCCGCCTCGCAACCGAGCAGGGGGCTGACATCGACGCTAACACCGCCGCTGCGAAGGTGGCCGGTATTCCCTATTACCACATCCCGTTCAGTGCGTCGGCGCCGGATCCCGCGGTCGTCGACACGTTTCTGAAGACGATCACCGCACCGGGCGTCCAGCCGGCGTTCATCCATTGAGCTGGCGGTGGAAGAGCCGCCGGGATGTGGCTCATGAAACGCACGATCGTCGATGGTTGGGACACGAACAAGGCGCTGGAAGAAGCGACGGCACTCGGGCTCACGAACGAAACGCTGAAGCAGTTCTTCCTCGCGCAGATTCAGCAGCGAAAGCGCTGACGGAGCACACGCGGAACCCGACCGCGACACCTGGTCTTCGTGACAAAAGGAGGAGACCCGATGCGATTAGCACTCGCGCTGGTACTTGCGATCATCGCGACGGTGCACAACGCGGGAGCGTCCGCTCAGAAGGCGACACCCGAGGTGCGAACGCTCAGCGGAGAATGGACTTTCTCCGCCGAGGGCTACGTCATGCCGCTATCGCTGCGACAGGACGGCACAAGAGTGACAGGGATCCTCGAAGGATTCCACGGTTCGTTTCCGTTGCAAGGAGAATTCAGGAAGGGGCTGATTCATTTTGCGGGCTCGTCGGACGGCGGTGGAATCCGGCACAGCGACGACTCAAATGACATTGACCTCTTCGCGATTGGAACGCTTCAGCCAGACGGGTCGCTGCAGGGAACATTAGTGAGTACAGTCGGAAATCTGACCTGGCACGCTGAGCGAAAAACGGTGCACCCGGGCGGTCCGAGTTCGGAACACCTGCACCACTGATGGCGGCGGAGCTCGATGATCTTGTTCTTTTCGCCAGAAGATTGCGCGCCTTCTCGAACTGGAAGCCGGTTGGACGTTGACCTCTGATCCCCACCCACTGACTGCAGCAGCGCAG
>DASWGL010000465.1:0-1962 GCA_036393735.1 Gemmatimonadaceae bacterium
TTTTTGTCGACGAAGCGCGTCTAACGTTGAACCAGTTTTCAGCGAGCTTCAAAGCCCTGGCGCAGCGACGGGGCAGCGGCGGCGTTTACCTGCGGGCGGACGATCGCGTCCCCTACGGCTCGGTCGTGAAAGTGCTCGCGATAATGCGAGCGAGCGGCGTCGGGGACATAGGATTGGTGGCGGAGCCACCAGAGGCGAAGTGATGCCTCGCCGGGAGAGTGGATCGCGACTCGTTGCTCCTTTCACGCTCTCGGCCCTGCTCCACGCGGCTGTCGCGACGCTCCTCTTCAACACGCTAAAGGAGCGCAAGCCGGTCGCGCTGCCGCCGATGTATCGCGTGAATATCGTGGCTGCCCCGCCGGGCGAGAGAGCGATCGGCGAAGTGAAGACCGCGCAAGCCAAAGCTACGACGCCTGTTACGGAGCCGACCGCTACGCAGTCAACCGTAAAGGAAATGCCGACTCCCAAGGCCAGGCCTGCGCCTAAGACGCCAGCGCGGGCGACACCTACGGAGGGGAAAGTTGCGCCATCGCCGAAGCCGAGCGCTCCGACGGAAAGCAAAGTCAAGCCGCAGCCAAAGACAGAAGCTCCGAAAGCAGGGGGCGGACCGACCGGCGGGAAGGGAACAGACGTGGCCACGGTTCGCAGCGACGGGATCGAGTTTCCGTTCCCAGGGTATCTCAACAACATCGTTCGCCAGATCGCAATCAACTTCAAACCACGGAATCCTGCTGCGCGTCTCAAAGCGGAAGTAAGGTTCCTAATCCATCGAGATGGCTCCGTATCGGACCTCACGTTCATTCGACGCTCGGGCAATTTCTCCTTCGACCTCGAAGCACAGGGCGCGGTGGAGGCGGCTTCGAGCGCGGGCAGATTCGGTCCGCTGCCCAATGGATTTCCGGACGACGTGCTGCCCGTTGTGTTCAGCTTCGATCCGGAGTTCCTGAAGTGAGCATGAGAGCGTGGTGCGTCTCTCTCGTCGTCATCGTCTGCGCCTCAGGCGCGACGATCGCGCGCGCGCAGGACACGACCACTGTTCCGGGTGTGCGGCTGGGTCTCAGCTATGCCGCGGGCACCAAACCCGGCGTAATCGTTCTTCCGGTGCAGGACGATTACGGCGACGATTCACTTCGGATCATCGTGCAGCGCGATCTGGATTACAGCGATCGCATGACCGTGATCGCGCTGGATGCGGGAACGCTCAGCGGCCTCGAGCCGCCACCGGGCGAGAAGATCAACTTTCCGCTCGTCGCCAAGTTCGGAGCGGCGCTTCTCATTCGGATGACGCCGACTACTCAGGGGCTGCACGTGGCAGCGTACGATGTCGCGAGAGGACAGCTGCTTCAATCGGAGCACTTTCTCTTCGACCGGCGCGACCGCGATTGGCGTTTCGCCCTGCACGGGGTGTCGGACATGATAGAGCAGTGGGTGTTCGGCAAGCGCGGTATCGCACAGACTCGGATCGCGTACGTCAACAACGGCGAGCTGAAGATCGTCGACAGCGATGGCGCCGAAACGCGCGCAATTACGACTGGCCGCGGTGCGCTGTCTCCGGCGTGGTCCCCGAGTGGTGGCTCAGTGGTCTTCACCGTCCTGGGCAACGCCGGCACACAGGTGCAGGAGCTCGATGTGCGCACGGGTCGGACACGCAGAGTGAGTCAGATTCGCGCTGGTCTCAACATCACGCCGATCTATCAGCCCGGTGGAAATGCGATTCTTTACGCGCAGGGGACCGGGAACGGCACCGATCTGGTTCTTGCAGCTCTCGACTCCGGCCTTCCCAAAAAAATCACCATCGGCAGAGGTACTGACAATAATTCGCCTACTTATAGCCCCGATGGTCGCCAGATAGCATTCATCTCCGGAAGGTCGGGCTCGCCCCAGTTGTATATTATGGATGCGGACGGGTCCAACATTCAGCTGCTCACGCCGTACCAGGCTGGAGTGCGCAGCTACAGAGCA
>DASWGL010000466.1:0-4086 GCA_036393735.1 Gemmatimonadaceae bacterium
CAAGGAATCCCCTCACTGGGAGCAATTGCAGGACGACGTCGCCGCCGCAGGTCTTATATCTGTGGTGAACTTCCACGGCTTGCTTCCTCGCGCCAATGCGCTGGAGCTGTTGAGCCGCTCGCATCTCGCTCTCGTGCTGGCGCAGGATCAGCCGATGTGTGTGCCGGCCAAACTCTACGAGTCGGTGGGCCTCGGCGTTCCGACTCTGGTCATAGCGGAGGAGACGAGTGCTGCCGCGTGCGAAGCGCGACGAATTGGAGCGATGACTCTGGACGGATGCGATGTGGAAGGGCTGCGGGCGCTGTTCGAGGATATGGTTACTGGTCGCATTCCGACCACCATTCCTGCCCGGACGCCCGTTTCCTACGAGGAACTCGCGTTTCAAATGGACAGACTTCTTCGGGACGCTGGGGAACGGCGACATGCCACTGCGATGCGCGAACCTTTTACGTCGGCAATCTGCAACGAGCGATGATCTTCACCGCTCCGTGACGAGGCCTGACAGGAATCTCCGCATCGCGATGATGCTCGATTCGGATGGACCGGGAGGGGCGGAGATGATGGTATTTTGTCTCTCCGAGGAACTTGGAGCGCGCGGTCACACGGTAGTTCCGGTGTTGCCCCGGAACGGGGTCGGCTGGCTGGGCGACCTTTTCCGAAGCGCCGGCTATTCTCCGGAAACGTTCTGGCTCAAGGGCCCCGTCGATCCGACAGGCGTCGGTCGGCTGATGAAGCTCTTCCGGCAGCACAACATAGACGTCGTCCACAGCCACGAGTTTACCATGGCCGTGTACGGGTCCACAGCCGCCAGACTCCTGGCCATTCCTCATATACTGACGATGCACGGCGGTTTGACGATTACGAAGGCGCTGCGGCGAAGAATCGCGTTGCGCTGGGCAATCCGTCGATCCGCTCATGCAGTCGCGGTCTCCGACGCGACGCGAATGCAATTCGCGAAGGATTTGGGACTTCGGACGAGCGCCTTTACAGTGGTTCACAACGGCGTGCCGCTGACGTCCGGGAACGCCGAACAGGTGCGTAGAGAATTCGGTTGTACTGATGGTGACGTCGTGATTCTGGCCGTCGCCAACCTAGAGCCGAACAAGAATCACCGAATGCTGCTTGAAGCCCTCGTCCGTCTTCAACACGACGGGCTCGCAGTGCCGTGGAGACTCATCATCGCCGGCGGGCGCGGCGGCGATGAGCATTCGCATTTGCTCGAGTATGTCCGGTTGCAGCGTCTCAAGGATCGCGTCCACATCGTCACCGGACGCAACGACATCGCCGACCTCCAGGCTCTCGCTGATATCTTTGCAATGCCGTCCTTGTGGGAGGGCCTGCCGTTGGCGCTTTTGGAGGCCATGGTCGCGGGTAAGGCCATCGTCGCGTCAGCAACTGGGGGCATACCGGAAGCAGTCGTCGATGGACGCGAAGGGATTCTTGTCCCACCGGGAGATTTGGATGCACTCGCCTCCGGTCTTCGCACTTTGCTGACCGATCGCGTCCGGCGGGGCGCGTTAGGCGTGGCTGCTGTCGCGCGCGCGAGGCAGGACTTCACCGTGCAAGTAATGGCCGATCGCTACCTGGAACTGTACACGCGGATGTTCGAGCGACGGTCGTGAAGCCGCGGGTCGAGGTCACCCGCATTACCACCGACATCTCAGATGCCGTTGCCAGGTTCTTCCGCAAAGTGTGGACAGATACGGCGACCGGCGAGAGCGTACGGCTGGCACGCGCAGAAGCAGCGCACTTGAATCCGGCGGTACCGGGCGCCGATGTTCCGGCTGTCGTGTACTTCCGAGATGGAGAGGTCATCGGTCACCTGGGAACCATTCCCGTGAAGTTCTGGAATGGGCGGGTCGAGACCGCCGGCCACTGGCTCAATGGCTTCATGGTGTTGCCCGAGCATCAAAACGGGTCCGTCGGTTTCGCGGTGCTGAAGGAAATGCTGAAGTATGTTGACGTCACGGGAGCGATGACCGTAGCTCTTCCCGCTAGGCGCTTGTTTCAAGCCGTGGGCTTCGTTGACTGTGGCGTCATTCCCAACTTCGTTTCCTTGTTGCGGGGCGGCCGTGTTGCGAGATCCATTGATATCGCCAATCTGGGCCTGGGGCTTCCGCCCTGGCTGCACCGTTGCGCGCGCGCGGCGCAAAAGGTCGGACTCGCACGGGCGGCGGGCGGAATGGCCGGTATGGGATTCCGCGCCTGGCGCGCCTTACGGGGTTCGTCGATCCGGTTGTCCACGGACCTATCCGGCGAACTGCCATCGCGGAGCGCCCTTGACGATCTCTGGGCTCGCGCACGTCCGAACATACTCGCCAGTGCAGTGCGCGACGGATCATTCCTGTCGTGGCGATACCAGGCGCGCGCCGGAAGTAAGTATGAAGCAGTTGCAGTATATGAGCGCGCAAGCAAGAAAAGCCTCGTCGCGATCGCAGTGGTGCGCAGTTGCAGTGACGCTTCCGACCAACGCTTGCGTGGAATCAGAGTGGCGACCGTGGCCGACATTCTCTTCCGCGTCGACGAGCCTGCGGCGGGTCTGGCGGCGCTCGCAGGCGCTGAGAGCGTAGCACACCGGATGGGGGCGGACGCGATCCTCTGTAGCGCTGCTCACCCAGCAATCACGTCGGCACTGCGGCGGCGGGCTTACTTGCGACTACCCGGGAATGTCCACCTGATGCTTCGCGATCCGGCGGGCGCCATGGGTCTTCCGCTCGCGGTCGACCAGTGGTGGTTGATGCGAGGTGACGCAAAGGCGGACGACGCATTTTGACCGTGACGACGCCGCACCGGTTCGAGTTTCCACAAGGGAAACGCTTCGCTTTCACGATTGTCGACGATACGGATGTTGCAACCGTCGCCAACGTGAAGCCAGTCTACGATCTGCTGCACGAACTCGGACTTCGGACGACAAAAACAGTATGGCCCGTTGGGTGTCCGGAAGGCAGCCCGAATTTCTCCACTTCACAAACACTGGAGGATGCGGATTATCGGGATTTCGCGGTTGATCTCCAGCGGCGAGGGTTCGAGGTGACTTGGCACGGCGCCACGATGGAAACCAGCCTGCGCGTGCGAACAATTGCGGCGTTGCAGCGGTTCCACGAGATCTTTGGCGCGTATCCTCGGATACACGTGAACCACGCCCTCAACCGCGAGAATGTTTATTGGGGAGCGGGACGTCTCGATTCGCGTATGCTCCGCGCTGTCGTCGGGCGGTTCACGGGTAGGCCCGCCGACTACTTTACGGGCCACATCGAAGACTCACCCTTCTGGTGGGGAGATATCTGCGCGAAACATGTTATGTACGGGCGCAATCTTACGACCAACGACATCAACACCGCCCGCTTTAATCCATCAATGCCGTACCGTGATCCGGCGCGACCACTGATTCCGTGGTGGTTTTCAGCGTCGGACGCTGAAGGAGTAGAAGAGTTCAACGAGCTCATACACCCACGCCAACTGGAGCGCCTCGAGCGCGAGGGCGGCTTCTGCGTCGTGGCAACGCATTTCGGAAAAGACTTCGTTCGCCATGGCGTGGTGAATCCTGCCACCCGTGCACGCCTCGAGGAACTCTCTCAACGGCCCGGTTGGTTTCCGACGACAAGCCAATTGTTGGACTGGTTGCGAGCGCGGCGCGAGGCGCCACCTGGAGTTGCCGGTTTTCTCCCCGCACCGGAGTGGCGTCAGATGCAGTGGCGCTTCGCGATCGATCTCGGCTCCCGCAAACTACGACGTGGCAAGGATACCCGCATGAGTTGGGAAGACCGGTGAACGGGCGAACCTCTAGCGGTCTGGTCCGACGGTTCTGCATTCTTTCCAGCGCGCGAGGTAATCGGCGGGTCTCGCTCCTTATGCTTAGCTTTGACGCAGAGTCGCACGTGCTTGCCTTCGCAGGCCAGAACGAAGGCTCACCCAAAACTCTAGGGCGGAGAGTTTTCCGAGATGAATGCGCAAACCGCCCGTTCGTCATGCCAGAGGAACGTTCCATCGGCATCGATTCTCGCTGGTTTTTTTCATCGTCGAGCAACTGATGGAGCGGCAGGCATCGTCCGGCACTCAATCCACGGCCCGACAATCCGTACTCAT
>DASWGL010000467.1:0-2738 GCA_036393735.1 Gemmatimonadaceae bacterium
GCGGAAATGCCCCTCGTCGCGCGTGATCGCTCGCATGATGACGATCGCACGCGATCAGCTATCGAAGGACGACGCGGTCACGATCGCCACGATCGAAGCTGCCGTTCCGGCGCTCGTCACTGCACGCGAGCTGTTCGATAGCTTCCAGGCGATGATCCGTCAGAGGAAGAGCGCAGACCTGAGCTCCTGGCTTCAAGATGCTGCCGCCAGCTTGCTCGCGTCCTTCGTGAATGGCCTGCGGGCCGACGAAAGCGCGGTTGCCGCAGCACTCGTCGAACCCTGGTCCAACGGACAGACCGAAGGCCAAATCACCAAGCTCAAGCTGGTGAAACGTCAGATGTATGGTCGCGCGAAACTCGATCTTCTCCGCGCAAGACTGATCGGCGCTGGATGACAAGCCGCATGACCTGCACCGAGATTGAGTCAGAGCCGCGTTTGGATGCGAATTGACGGTCCAGGGCGCGGTGGCCGAGGTCCTGAGCGCTATCTATGAAGCCGACTTCCTCGATTGCTCCTATGGCTTCCGACCTGGCCGCAGCGCCCACAAGGCCCTGCGGATAGTGCGCGAAGCCATCACGACGGAGCCGGTGAACTGGGTACTCGATGCCGACATCCGCAGATACTTCGACAGCGTTGACCACGACTGGCTGCTGCGGATGCTGGCGCACAGGATTGCCGACCCGAGAGTCCTGCGGCTGATTGGCCAATGGCTCCGCGCCGGCATCCTGGAGGGTGGCGTGTACGCCGATACGGTGGAAGGAACGCCCCAGGGCGCGGGCATCAGCCCGCTGCTCGCCAACATCTTCTTACATTATGTGCTCGATCTCTGGGTGGAGCAGTGGAAGCGGAGGCATGCGACCGGTCAGGTACGGCTGGTCCGATATGCCGACGACTACTTGCTCCTATTCCAGCGACGGCAGGATGCGGAGACGATGACGGCGGCCTTGGCGGAGCGACTGGCCAAGTTCGGTCTTCATCTCCATGAGGACAAGACGCGGCTGATCGAGTTCGGACGGTTTGCTGAAGAAAACCGTCGGCGCAAGGGCAGGGCGCGGCCGGAGGTGTTCGACTTCCTGGGCTTCACGCATTACTGCGGCAAGACCAGAGACGGACGCTTTCTCCTCTGCCAGAAGACCCAAAGGAAGCGGATGATCCGCAAGCTGAAAGAGCTGCGCCAGGAGATGAGGCGACGGATGCACCAACGGCTCCGCGACCAGCACAGGTGGCTGGCTGCGGTGCTGCGCGGGCACTACGCCTACTTCGGCATCCCTGGCAATAGCACCTGCCTCGGTCGCTTCCGTCTTCAGGTAATGAAGGCGTGGCGGCGGGTCCTGCTACGGCGAAGCCAACGGCCGAAGCTGTCGTGAGAGCGGTTCAACGCGATACTGAAGGTCTTCCCGATACCGATCGGGCATGTACGCGACTGGCGTCACCAAATGGCCTGATCAAGTGACTCGTCAGAGGAGCCGGATGCGGGAAAGCTGCACGTCCGGATCTGTGAGGGGGGCGTCGAGCGATCGACGCCTTTACTCGACCCTGCCAGTCTGCGCCGATCGGAGTTGATGCCTATAGCTCGCTCCCTCATGGCCGATATCCTTTCTCGCCCGCGCGTCGAAAGGACTCTCGGCACGGAGGTAACAGCTACGGTCGGCTGTCCGCTTCGCGCCAAAGACACCTGGCTACGAAGCGGCCGCCAGGATTGTTCCTGCTGGTAGATCGGAGCACGACTCCCGCATTGAGATTGTAGTGTTCGCAGGCCGATCGCTTGATGTGAAGCGAGCGCAATATCAGGTGCTCGTCGCGAATCTGTCTGCGCTCGAGGTGTAGGCTACGGATTTTACTTGAAGTGCCGGCAGGGATTTGGGGTAAGCCGTATCCGATTGATCTCGGCTTCAGGGTTGACATCCAGCCTCGTGTGGACTCTTCGGATTCTCAAATCAAAGTGGCGACGCGGGGGCGTGGAAAGACAGGCTGTAAGTCGCGATAGCGTGCTCTGGTGTAAATGGCGCACCCGACACGATTCGAACGTGTGACCTCCACCTTCGGAGGGTGGCGCTCTATCCAGCTGAGCTACGGGTGCATCTACTACTGCTTACGCAGTGCTTACGCGGATTTCTTGCGGGTGTGAAGCGATCGACACTGGTCTCGCAAGTCCTTGAATTTCAAATCTCTTTCAAACTCCTTTTCTACACAAACTGGGTTGACACGAGCCTTCGGAGGGCAACGCTCTATCAAGCTGAGCCAGGATTCCCAAATCAGATTTTTAATGGTTCACAGGTGGTCGGCTTTTGGAGGGCCGTTGAATTGGGAGAATGAGCTTGGACGTAGGCTCAAGCCATTCCCGGATTTGCTTGGGTCACAAGGCGCGGCGGGGGTGTGTCCGCTTTTCGTATCGACTCCCGCCAGCAATGTGAAAGATAGACTCGAAAGTTACTCACGCTTATTGAAGAGACGCTTGAGGAGATAATCGCGGATTCTTGCGGTAGTTTACCGCAGTGCATCATTCCCGGCTGGAAACTGGCTGGTTCGGGAGGCGTCTTCGGAGGCATCATGCAGCCGGTGAGGCCGAGCCTGATCGTACCGAAGTCGGAATATATCGCCAGGACCGAGGGGGACACGATGTCCAGGATAGCCAGGCAATTGAGTTCTATCTTCGCAAGCGCGCTTTTCGTTGGGGCGCTGGTTGCGACTGCGCAGGCGAAGGACAAGATCAAGGTTGGCTTCATCGGGCCGTTGAC
>DASWGL010000468.1:0-13557 GCA_036393735.1 Gemmatimonadaceae bacterium
TGGAGGGGATTTTGATCCTCGCGACGATTGCGCAGAAATGGAAGCTCCGCTACCTCGGAAGCTCGCCTCCGGTCATCGAGCCGAGGATCACATTGCGTCCCGCCGGCAGTCTGAGCGTGCGGATCAAAAAACGTTGACCAACATTCCGATCAGATCGCCAGTACTTATAGAAGCAATACGGCTCTGCAGGCATCATCCGTCCACCCCATTCACATATATGAATAGACTCTCTTATCGTCGCGTTCTGTCGGCGGCATGTCTGATGCTCACGCCGCTCATTCCCGCCTGGGCTCAGCAGACCTACCAGTCGCCACCCGCTGATCTGGTGAAGATTCTCGAAGCGCCCGCGAATCCGATCACATCGATCAGCCCCAACCGACGGTGGGTTCTCGTCACGGTGAGCGACCCACGCACCGTCACGATCAGCGATATGGCGGATTCGGCGTATTATCTCGCCGGCAACAAGATCAGAGCGAATCCTGACTTCCGAATCGAGAACATCGGCATTCGTTCCGGAACAGTCAGTAGCGTTGCCGACAAGATCGAGCGGACGTTCCAGGTGCCTGCCGGTGGACGCATTGGATCGACTGCGTGGTCAACTACCGGAGATCAGCTCGCTTACACCACCATCTCGATCGGCGCAATGTCGCTGGCAATTCTGGCTCCCGCCACTGGACGCGCGCGCACCATCACCGGGTCAGGCTTGACGGGAAGAATCCGTGACCTCGACTGGTCGCACGATGGAAAGAATCTCGCATTCACGACAACGACCGCCGCAGGCACGGCGCTCTGGGTCGCCGATGTCGGCAATGGCACGGCGCGACGGCTGACCCCTCCGACGCTCAACTTCACCACCGCACGCGGAAATATCGTTGACGATACCGGCTGCAGCTGGCTCAATGGAAAGGCGCCTTTCGTCTGCAGACTGTGGCCCGCCAACCGAGGCACGGGACCGAAAGCATCCGATGTCCCGAGTGGCGTCATCGTGCAGGAATCGTACGGACGCTCGGCTCCGGCGCGCACGTACGAGTATTTGCTCCAGAGCCCGACCGACGAAGCTCTCTTCGACTACTACTTCACCGACCAGCTGTCTCTGGTGGCTCTCGATGGGAAGATCACACCCATCGGACCGCCGGGAATCCACGTAAATGCGACTCCGTCGCCCGACGGAAACTATCTGCTCGTCGAAACAGTGCAGCGCCCCTACTCCTATCAGGTGCCGATGGATGTCTTTCCCTCGCGCACGGAAGTCTGGAATCTGAACGGCGAGGTTCTCCGCGAGATCAGGAATACCCACCTCGCGGAGGAAGCGCCGAGTGCGCGCGATGCGGTTCTACCCGGAATCAGGATCGTGAACTGGCGTCCCGATGCTCCGGCTACGCTCGTGATGGTCGAAGCACTCGACAAGGGTAATCCCCGCAACACCGTTCCGAAGCGCGATCAGGTCTCTCTCCTGTCGGCGCCATTCACAGGAGCGGCGGCGTCGTTCATTCAGACCGAATACCGCTACGGCGGAATCACGTGGGTTGCTCCCAAAATCGCATTCCTTACCGACCGGCTTTCGCGTGGCGCGAAGCAACGCGTCTCGATGATCGATCCCTCCGCTCCGAACGGTGGCACTCCAAAAGTGATTTGGGATCGAAGCGCCGAAGATCGGTATTCCAATCCCGGGATCTGGGTGTACGTGCTCGATCCAGCGACCGATCGTTACGTTCCGCTCCGCTCGAGCGATGGCAGATATCTCTATCTCCGAGGTGAGGGTGCTTCTCCCGAGGGGGACCGGCCATTCATCGATCGCTTCGACCTGACGACGGGCAAGACGGAAAGACTGTGGCAATCAACCGCTCCGAATTACGAACAGGTTCTCCAGGTTGGCGACCCAGATGCAACTCGTATCATCACGCAGCGCGAGTCGCCGACTGACCCTCCGAACATTTTTGTCCGCGATCTTCGGGAGAAATCGCTGACGCAGATCACGAAGCTAGGTGATCCCGCCCCTTACTTCGCGAACGTAAAGAGCGAGCTCATCACGTACACGCGCCCCGATGGAGTGAAGTTGTCAGCGACGCTTTATCTGCCTCCGGGATACGACAAGTCGCAGGGCCGGCTTCCCTTCTTCTTCTGGGCTTATCCGCGCGAGTTCCAATCCGCGGATGCCGCTTCACAGCTCGTGGGATCTCCGTATCAGTTCAAGCGGCCCGGCCGCCAGAACTATCTGATGTTGCTCATGCACGGCTACGGCGTTCTCGATGGGCCGACCATGCCGATCGTGGGCGCAAACGGCAAGGAGCCCAACGACAGCTACATCGAGCAGCTCGTCGCCAGCGCGCAGGCTGCCGTCGACAAGATCGTGGACATGGGCGTTGCTGATCGCGACCGCATTGGGATCGGCGGACACTCGTACGGCGCCTTCATGACCGTCAATCTTCTCGCGCACTCCCACATCTTCCGCACCGGAATCGCCGAGAGCGGCGCTTACAACCGCTCACTCACGCCATTCGGGTTCCAGGCAGAGCCGCGCACATACTGGGAGGCGCCTGAAGTCTACAACGCGATGTCTCCATTCAACTACGCGAACAAGATCACCGAGCCTGTGCTGCTCATTCACGGGCAGCGCGATGACAATTCGGGAACCTTTCCGATCCAGTCCGAGCGCCTCTTCGCGGCAATCAAGGGGAATGGCGGCAACGTTCGTTACGTCCAGCTCCCGCTCGAGCCACACGGTTACACCGCGGTCGAAACGCAGCGCCACCTGCTGTGGGAGTACATCAACTGGCTCGACAAGTACGTAAAGAACGCTCCGGCGCGGCCGGCTACCTCGGCGACGGCAGGCTCACAAGCACCGAAGTAACAATTAGCACGAGCGCGGCGAACGTGAGCTCCATCTTGGCGGATCGACGAATAGTTTCTTCCGATCCTTCGACGCCGAGCGACGGACGGACGCGCCGCCAGTTCCACGCCCCGAGCATGACGACGATGAGCACGAGAATGAGCTTGATATCGAGTGCTATCCCGTAGCTCGTGGTCCAGAGGGACGAGATCCGCTTCAGATGCAGCCAGGCTGTCGTGACGCCAGTGATTGCAACGATGGCGGACGCCACGAGCGCGAGAGGTGAAAAGGAATTCACGAGATCGGCAACTAGTTCTGCGCGCTGGGTGCCGGCTGTGCTGCTCCTTGCTACTCCTCTGATTCCGATCAGCATCAGCACCAGCAGCGTGCCGAGCCAGGTGGACGCGGCGGAGATGTGGACCGCGTTTACCTTGCTGCTGAACCTCCCGGTATAGACAGGCTGAAGCACCGCCAGGAGAATTCCTATCGCGGCGAGCCCCCAGCCGACCGATGACGCAGCGCGAACGAGAAGAAATCCTACAAGGGCGAAAGCCAGCATCGTCATCTTGAATTCAAATTGCGGCAGGTTCTTGGACAGCGACGCAGTGAATGCCTTGTGATGCGTAACCGAATCGATGTACGGAGCGCCGAGATATGAAAGTCCGAGAAGGAGGACGCCAATAACGCCGAGCAGGGCAGCGTTGTCAGGACGGAGGATTGCTTTCGCCTCGTCGGACATCCCGCGGATCTGCCTCACGATTCCGAATCGGAATCCAACCGCGCCGATGGCCACGAAATACCCGACGAATTGCAGCAGCTGGAAAAACGCTTCTGTAACGGAGAAGCCGGGCGGTGGACCGCCGGGCCCGCCTGGACCGCCAGGCGGGCCGCCGGGAGAGGTAGTCTGCTGAATCGTCTCCGCGACTGTTTGCAGCACGGCTATCGCTGTTTTCACTTGCTTTCTCTTCGAAGATTACGCCTGCGAGCAACTTCTACTTCAAGGTCTTCTGAATCGACTCAGCCTTGTCGAGATGGCCCTGGATTACAGGCGCGGCCTGCTGAATCAGGTTCTTCAGCTCCGCAGTCTGCGTCTGCGACGCCGACTTGGTAGCTATGTCGAGCACCGCCTTGTGAATATCGACCTCGGCGTCGATGTACGCCCTGTCGAAATCCTTCCCTTTGACGGTGGAGTTCAATGTATCCATCTCCTTCTGCGCTGCTGGTGTTACGGGGTCCTCCGACGGAGCTGCTGGAGTAACCTTCAGCTTCTTCGCCAGCGCCTCACCCTGCGCGCGGAGCTGGTGATGATCGCGCATCATCCACTTTCCGAAGTCGCGGACGGCAGCTGCAGTCCCCTTTGTTGCCGCGACGGCGCCCGCCGTGCTGTCGGCCACATTTGCTTCATCGAGCAGCGCGAAGATGTTGGCGTCCGTCCACATGCCCGCCGTTGGCGCACCCGCTGACATGGCAGACGTATCGGCGGAAACAGTGCTCGATGCAGCCGTCGTGTCCGTGCCGTAGCTCTCCTTCTTGCTGCACGCGGCGAGCGCCAGTAGAGCAATGGCGAACGTCGCCATGCTGGATCTCGATCCATTCATCAACATTGTCCCTTTCCCTCCACTACCCAGCGGGGATCAAGAAAAACAACCGCTCCGATAATCGACTCGGCGTTTCGTTTTGTCGGTAAGTCAGGCAAAAACCGTACACGCCGCGGTTGTCTTGCTAGTGCGTTCGCGTGCCACCAACGGTGGAGAGAAGTGTCTGGTTGAACACATTTTGGCCCGGGGTTCAAAGTCCTGACCTGGTTCCGACCCTATATTTACCTGCTGCAATTTCCTGGTTTTACAGCAAGGAAAGTTCTTCGCAAAATCCTTCTCCGCCATCGCGATCATGCGCATCCATCCTCTCTTCATCGCCGCACTGATGCCCGTCGCGGCCCTGGCCCAGAAAGGGGGTTCGTCAGATGCCCTCCGGCCAATCACTTTCCTGGACAGACAGTACCAGCGGGAGGTCGGGTCCCCGACGCCGAGTCCGGATGGCAAGTGGCTCCTTTACACGCTCTCTACCCCCGACTGGAATCAGGCCAGGCGTCAGACAGACATCTACCTCGTCTCGGTCAAAGATGGACTCCCCTCGACGAAGCAGTTGACCTTCACAAAGGACAAGAACGAGACGTCGCCCCGTTGGTCTCGCGACGGAAAGTTCTTTGTGTTCCTGTCGAACAGAGATGCCCCTTCTGCGCCTTCAGGTGGAAGCACGGGCGCCGGTGGCGCAAATGCGACAAGCCAGAATCAGGTCTATGTCATGCGCCCCGACGGCGGCGAGGCCCGGAAGATCACCGATGCGAAGGAGGGCGTCTCGACGCTCGACTTCAGCAAGGATGGTAGGTGGCTCGTTTACCGCAGCGGAAAGGCCGAGGAAGAACAGCTCTATGCCCTGCCGGTCGCAGGGATCGATTCAGCGAAGCCGGTACAGCTTACCCATCAGCAGGCGGGCGTAGGCCTCTGGAAATGGTCGCCCGACAGCAGGCGCATCTATTTCGTCACCGCCGACACCCTCGACAAAGACGAGAAGCTCCGCGTGGAGAAGAAGTTCAACGTCGCCATCCGGAACATGGCCACGCCCCTCTCCAGCCTGTGGGCGCTCGATGTCGACACGAAGAAAGCGACGAGACTCACGCACGACACGACCATTACGGTCACCGATTTCAACATCTCGCCCGATGGACGCTGGATCGGCTACCACGGAGCCTCGGCCAATCGCTACATGCGGAACATCACCGAGCAGGACATTTATTCCGATCTGTATCTGCTCGACACCTCGACGGGCGGCATCGAGCGGCTGACGAACAACACCGAAGTTGGCGAGAGCGACCTCGAGTTCTCGCCCGACAGCAAATGGATCGCCTTCTCGGCGCCGGACGACATGACGCAATACAGCATGACCAACGATCGCGTCTACCTGAGACGAGTTGACAGCCGGGGCGCACAGTTCAGGAAACTCGGGGCGAGCTTCGACGGCGATGTCACCATCGGCTTCTGGTCGAAGGATGCTAAGACCATCTACTTCAACGAGGGAATCAAAGCGACGAGCCAGGTGATGGCACTCGACATCGACAAGAACACGGTTCGCCAGGTGTCGAACGTTCGCGCGTCACTCAATGCCAATGAGGACGACGATTCCAGGTTGCTGCTGCTCAATTATGCGGATCCTCACACTCCTCCGACGCTGTTCACGGTCGCATCGGTCGATCAGGTCCCGGTGCGTGCAAGCTGGCGCCAGCTCACTGATGCCAATCCGCAGATCCGCGGCTTCGCCCTCGGCGACGAAGAAGAGATCAACTGGAAATCGACTGACGGGAAGACGGTTGGTGGGATTCTCATCAAGCCCGTTGGTTATCAATCCGGCACTCGCTACCCGCTGATCGTAGCGATTCACGGCGGGCCTGCGTCCGCTGACGTACTTGGCTTCAACGGCGGCTATGGCGCGCAGACATATGCCGGCGCGGGCTACGCGGTATTGATGCCCAACTACCGCGGCTCGACGAATTACGGCGAGAAGCACAAGACCGACATCGTAGGCAATTATTTCCAGAAAGGGTACGAAGACATCATGACCGGCGTCGACTATTTGATCTCGCAGGGGATCGTCGACAGCACGAAGATGGGAGTGCTTGGCTGGAGCGCCGGTGGGCACTGGTCGAACTGGATTCTCACCCACACCAACCGATTCAAGGCGATCAGCACCGGAGCCGGAACGTCCAACTGGATCTCGATGTACGCTGAGAGCGACGTGCAGCGAAACCGCCAGTTCTATCTGGGCAATAAGCTACCGTACGACGACTTCGATGCCTACTGGAATCAGTCGCCGCTCAAGTACATCAGGAACGCCAGGACTCCGACCATGATCCATGTCGTCGAAGGAGATCCGCGCGTGCCGCGTCCACAGTCGGAAGAGCTGTTCATGGCTCTCAAGCGGCTCGGAGTTCCGACAGAGCTTTACGTTTATCCCGGCAACACCCACGGAATCCCGGATCCCCGCAATCAGCTTCTCAAATCGGTCGCGGAGATGGCATGGATGGATTACTGGGTGAGGGGCAGCGGGAAAAAGTTCGCGTGGCGTGACGTGCTGAAGACGCTCGATCCTGAAGGTTCTGTCGCAACGGCGGCGTCGACCTCGAACTAGACGAATCGGACAATGGCTCATACCCGCACACCGCGCGTCGTTGCCACCTACGCAGCGATCCTTCTCGCGGGCGTTATCGCCTGCGCAGCCACTCATGGTGGCCAGTCGGGAGCCGGTCGACTCCAGATCGTTCGTGCCGACACTGCCGCTCTTCGCAGGAAGCTCGATTCGATCGCGGACGCGCATCACGGCGTCGTCGGCTACAGCATCATCGATCTCGAGACGGGGGCGCGCCTCAACAGGCGTGGAGACGAGACATTTCCGACCGCCAGCCTGATCAAGGTTGCGATTCTCGTCACCGTGTACGATCTGGTGGCGAAGGGCCAGCTGGCGCTCGATGATCCATTGACAGTGCTCAAGATCGATCAAGTGCCGGGCTCGGGGATCATCCAGTTCATGCACAACGGGACGGTGCTCACCGTCCACGACGCGGCATGGCTCATGTCCACGATCAGTGATAATACGGCGACCAATCTGCTTCTGGATCGCATCATCATCCGTCGGGTCTGGGCCAAGATGGATTCGCTTGGCCTACAACATACCCGCGTTCATTCGAAGAGCTTCCTCCGCAACTCGAGCGTCGCGATGGATAGCTCGGTGAAGTACGGGTTGGGCGTGACCACTCCCAACGAGATGGCGCATCTGTTTGAGCTGATGGCTCAGGGCAAGGCGGTCAATCCTGCTGCCGACTCAGCTATGCTCGATATTCTAGAGCACAATACCACCGATTTCATGCTTCAGCGCTACGTCGAAGGCGCACGCGCAGCGCACAAGGATGGCGAGACAGATGCGGTTCGAACCGAGTGCACGCTCTGGTACCTTCGCAACCGCGTCGTGGCCTGTGTGATGACCAAGGAGAACAAGGATCAGCGCTGGAACCTGGACAATGAGCCTCAGCTCACGATCGCGAACATGGGTCTCGCGATCATCAACGCTTTTGGAGGAGTGCCACCGGCGCCCCCATCGTCCTAGCCAGACACAGGCCTAGACTACTCTGTGCCTTCCGCTGGTGCGCACCGCCAGCGCTCTTACATCCGCGGGTGTGAGCAGCGTCTCGTAATGAGCGGAGCGTTTATCGAAGCGAGAAAGGAGTTTTGCGGCTCCAGGTTCGATCACCGCACGCCCGTAGTCCTTACCGGCGAACGCCCTCACCGCGACTATGTCGGTGAACTGAGTGATCGTGACGAATTCGATCTCGTTGTTGCCGGCCTCACGTCGCAACAGATAGGCGCCGTTGTAGCCCATAATTCGATGAATCCCGGGTAGAACTTCCGCGCGAAGCAGTGACTCATACGTGTCCGCGTTCTCCATTGTCGTCCAGCCGTGCCAGATTCTGCTGATCATACGATGTCCCTCATTTTCCTTCTCCTAATTTTCGCAGCTGCCTTCTCCTGCACCTGCCTTACCTGTCAAGAAGTCAGCCACCGGGACTCAGTGACCGGTACGTTCTACCGTCTTACCAGTGAAGTTTTCGGTACTCAGATCCTTGGATGATAGCGAGCGTACGTACGCTGTAAGCATCCAGATCTGATCGTTGGTGATGCGTCCTCCCCATGCCGGCATCCCGTCGGGCCTTCCCTGATAGATCGATTCGAACACCTCGCCGGGTGATCCACCGAAATGCCAGCGCCCGTCCTGAAAGCTGGGCCCCATCGCGCCGGATCCATCCGCTCCATGGCAGTCGAGACAATTGTATCCCACGAATAGTTGCGCGCCTGTCGCGATCGCCTGCTTGTCGCCCTCATAGGGATTCTTTATGGGCAGCGCCTTTACCTCCATTGGAAATCCTGCCGGCAGATTCTCCGGATGCTCGATGAAGCGCAGACTGTCGCCCGCAACCAGAAGGTGACTCGTTGCATTCTGTTCCGGTGAAGTCGAAGAAGCCGATGCACCGACCGCCGAGGTATCTCCAACCGTGCCCGCATTGTTATTGCGGCACGCGATGGTAACGCACAACGCACTCAACAGTAGGAACGCGCCTCGCGTCTGACAATGCATCAACACGAATTCTTCACCCTCACAACGAAAACACGAACAGCTCGCCGCCCCAGCTCGTCCACCGAGCGATGTCGGGCAGTGTCGTTCCCCGCTCGCGAACATCGTAGGGGAGATTGGCTGCGACATCTCCGGCGATGAGAAGTCCCATGTCGCCACCTATTCCTGCATAAATCGCTACATACTGCTTTCCATCAGGACCGGTGTACGTCATCGGATTCCCGACGACGCCTGAGCCCACCTTGAACTGCCAGAGCACCTTGCCGTTGCGGGCATCGACCGCTTTGAACCAGCCGTCGAGCGTTCCGTAGAACACGACGCCGCCGGCGGTCGCGAGTGCACCGCCCCATACGGGATAGGGCTCCTTGATTCCCCAAATCTTCTTGCCAGTAGTGGCGTCCCAGGCAATAAACTCGCCGCGATAACCTCCCGGTCCTCCCTTCTCCGGCGCATTGCCCCCGATGAACGGCGTTCCGGCTATGTACGTGACTGCTCGCGCCTGGAAATCCATGCAGAGATTGTTAGTCGGAACATAAAAGAGTCCCGTTTGTGGAGAGAACGCGGCGGGCTGCTGATTCTTTCCACCCTCCAGACTCGGGCAGATGTCCTTCACGTTCTTGTCCTGAGCTGTCTTCTTCGTTTCCACGACTTTGGGGCGACCCGTCGCCAGGTCGATTCCCGTTGACCAGTTCATCGGCACGAAGGCCTCGGCGAGCAGCACTTCGCCGGTGGCGCGATCAATTGTGTACGCAAAGCCGTTGCGATCGAAATGCACGAGCGCCTTTCGCGTCTGCCCCCTGATCGGCAGATCGACGAGGATGTTCTCATTCACAGCGTCGTAGTCCCACATGTCGTGCGGCGTCACCTGGAAGGCCCACACCATCTCACCCGTGTCCGCATCCCGTGCCAGAATCGAGGCTGTCCACTTGTTGTCACCGACACGCTGGTTCTCATTCCAGGGCCCGGGGTTGCTGGTACCGTGATAGATGAGATTGAGCGCGGGATCGTAGGAGAGCCATCCCCACACCGCGCCGCCGCCGGTTTTCCAGGTGTCGCCCGGCCAGGAGGAAACTCCGAGCTCAGTACCGCGATCGTGGGCGTAGAACGCCTTGAATTTGGGGCCGACTTTCACGTCCTTGTCGGGCCCGATGTTGTAGGCGCGCCAGACTTCCTTTCCAGTGGCTGCATCGAGTGCGGCAATCCAGCCACGCACTCCCATCTCGCCACCGCTCGACCCGACTATGACTTTCCCTTTCACTACTATCGGCGCCATCGTGATGGTCTCGCCACGCGATAGATCGCCCATCTTCGTGCGCCATACCTGATTGCCCGTCGCCGCGTCGACGGCGACGGTGTGCCCGTCCAGCAGGTTATAGAAAATTTTTCCATTGGCGTACACGGCGCCGCGATTCACCACGTCGCAGCACGCCCTGCCAATCGCCTGCTGGGCGTTCTCGGGACGGAACTTCCATTTGAGCGGCTGTCCGGTTTGCGCGAGATCGATCGCGTACGAGACGTTGGGATAAGGCGTCACGACGTACATCGTGTTGCCAACGACGAGGGGCTGACCCTCGTGCCCGCGCAGCACGCCCGTTGAGAACGCCCACGCCACTTTGAGATTTGCCGCGTTCTGTGGAGTGATCGAGGAGAGCTCGCTGTACCGTGAGCTCGCGTAGTCGCCGGCAGGCATCTGCCATTCACCAGCCGGTCCGGCATGCGCAACGGCGATGCGCGCACCAGAAACCGACGCTGTCCCCGTCGCAGCTACGGATGGCGCCTGCGGATCAGAGCTAGAACTGCTGTCGGCGCTCGCTCTCTTGTTCCCATTGGTGCACGCTGCCACGGCGATCAGTGGCAGAATCGCGGCGCGTCCGCGTAAGACTCGCCTCATCTCCTCTCCTGTCTTCGACGGCCTACTTTGGAATCAGATAATCCTGTGCTGCAATTATCTGCCATCGGCCATTGCGCCGCTGCCAGGTATCTGTGAACTGGTATCGCCGGTCGAACGGACCCTGCTTTCCCCTGCCCCTAAGATGCAACACACCCGTGATGACCTGCACATCTCGGAAATCGTGGAGCGTCATTCCTTCGTTGCGCGCCCAATCGACACGATCGGGACCTGAAACGCTCTTGATCACATCGTTGCGGCCCGTGACGGACGCATTTTCAGTGTACACGAAGTTCGGTGCGAGCAGACGATCGAACGTGCGGGTGTCACGCCGCACTAGCGCGGTGGTCCATTGGTCCTCGAGTTGTATCGGCGAAAGCGCGGTAGGTAGTTGGCGCGGTGCAGGACGCGGTGCAGGACGCGGTGCAGGACGCGGTACAGGACGCGGTACAGGACGCGAACCCGTAGGGATCGGAGTTGGCGAAGGTGGCCCGTGACTCACCTGCGCAAACAGAGGAGCGGCTGAAATGGCCACCATCAGAACGACAGTCGACAGATATCTCATCAGTATTCTCCTCGATTCAAGCCGTTCACTAAGTGCAACATCTGCCATTCGGCTGCAAGCATCTGGCCGCGGAAACGTTACCCAAAGGGGGCGAGATGGTGACCGAACGATGACACGCAGCACCTATGCTGCGAGGCGACACGTCTCCAAGGCGTAACATGCTCAGCCGCCGTTTGCTGTTGATGAATCCCAGGAAGCGCATTGCTCTAATCGCGCACGACAACCGCAAGCACGACCTCCTCGATTGGGTCCGTTGCAACCGCGGCGGTCTCATGCACCACGACCTGTTCGCGATTGGCACGACGGGCTCCATACTCAGCGCCGAACTGGGCCTCGACATTACGACGTTTGCCAGCGAGCCCTTCGGTGGGGATCAACAGGTCGGCGCGGCGATTGTGGAAGCGCAAATTGATTTCGTCGTTTTTTCTCGGATCCGCTCGAGCAGCATCCGCATGACATGGATGTGAAAGCTCTTCAGCGCATTGCGCTGATTCACAACATTCCCGTAGCTTGCAACCGGGCGACGGCGGATTTCATCATCTCCTCTCCGCTGATGAAGGAAGAGTACCGCCACCTTACCATGGGAATCGAAGATCTGGTTGTCCAATGGATTCCAACTGCGACCACAGCTGAACGAGACCTCAGATGACGTACGGGATAAACCGCTTTGTCCCCCTCACATAGTCCCGATAGGGCTCGCCGATGGTATTGAGAAGCGCCCGCTCCTCTATCGTCACTCGATAGGCATAGGTCGCGATCGCAGCGATCGCGAGAAGCACGAAGCTGAACCAGCTTCCAAGGGCGAGGCCGATCCCCACGAACATCATGATCCCCGCCGTATAGGATGGATGCCGCACCAGTCTGTAGGGGCCGGTGCGAATCACCGGCTGATCTGGTCTCGCCCTTACGTCTCCCGTGAAATATTTGCCGAGCGTGCGCCAGCAGTATCGTCGGAGTAAGCTGCCGAGGAGTATCATGGATAAGCCAACCGCAAACGTCGGCAATTGCGCTCTCGGCGGAAACGACCACGCTCGGACGAATGCCAGCGGAAAGGCCAGCAATAGCGCGATCCACATTCCAGCGAGCAGTACGCGCATGGATCCGCTGTCTTTGGAGTCCGCTCCCTTCGCGCCTTCGATGCCACCCTGCACGATCTTCCACTCTGGCAGGAAGGCCCAGATGTAGACGGCCCAGAAGACGAGAGCATAGGGCCAGACGAAAGGCAACGGTCTCACAAGTCTCCTTCAGTCATTGTCGAATTGTAAATAGAGCATCTATCGAGGTCCGGGTCGATCGATTCCATAAATCAGAGCGGGCATCCCCCCAACCTCGGTCTTTCGCTCGAGCTTCTCGCCGAGCCGCTCCGCAACTCTGATCGACGGCTTGTTCTCCGGATTGATCACGCTGATCACGTGGTCTTTACCCATTTCATTGAACGCGTACTCCAGCAGAAACCGCCCGCCTTCGGTCGCGAATCCTCTGCCCTGGAACTCGGGAGCGATTGTCCAACCGATCTCGAAACCCGGCCAGCCTTCAGGATTCGTAAACCCGATTCTGCCCACGAATCGGCCCGATGCTTTTTCCTCGGCGACGAAGTACCCGTAGCCGAGCAGTTCCCAGTGGCCGACGAGAAAAGCCATGTGGCGCCAGGCCTCAAACTTCGTCATCGGCTTCCCGCCAACCAGGTACCTCATGACATCGAGATCCGCGCACAGCTTGAAGTGATCCTCGAAATCAGTGAGGCGATACGTGCGCAGAATGAGGCGCTCCGTCTCGAGCCTGACCTCCTTCATTCCTTCAACTCTCCGGCGATCATAGATCGGGGGAAATTATCGGGTTGATTGAGGGTGTCTATTCGGCTGCCCGGGCCGAATGAAGAAAATCCGGTGCTGAATCCGTAGATTATCAGAAGGTTCGTACCCAATAGCCATCGCACGCACCTCGAGGATCGATTGATTCAGGGCCCACCCCCAAAGGCTCCAACGGCTCCCACGGCTTCCACGGCTCCAGTGCTCGCACCGGTCGCTGCCGCGCAGAGCGCGCCAAGCGCAAGTTCCATCTACGAGGGATTCAAGGCCCAGCGCCAGGAGCTGC
>DASWGL010000469.1:0-1657 GCA_036393735.1 Gemmatimonadaceae bacterium
GGACTGCTCCCGCCCCATACCGGACTGCAGTGGGACTCGCACCCAAAGCATTCGCTGAACGCAGTACCTCAGCGACCTCGGCTTTGGTGCTTGCTCGCTCCCCACCTACGTGCGGATAATGAGCACTATGAGCCCAGATGACACCGTCACCATCAGTGCAGCGGAATTTCACCGCAATGTCGTCGCATATCAGGACATTGCGTTGACCAAGCCCACCCGTGTTACGAACGCGCTCGACTTCGGCGATGATTGAGTCCGCACCGTGCCACGCAGCACCATCGCGGAAACCGACTGGAAGGTGCTGAGGCGCGTGCACCCGCTCGCTCTCGAACGCTACTGCGAGCGTGTGCTTGCCGAGATCGAGCGCGTGCTACACAACAGCGCCCAGAGCACTCATCAGCGCTACCTCGATATCTTCAAGATCATCGAACAGCGCGACCGAGAAATGGCAAGCATCTTTAACGACCCGAAGCGCTCCAATGCGCTGACAATGCTGGCGCGGATTCGCTCGGACGGATTGCTGGCGGAGGATGAATTCTCCAGTTTGAGCCAGGAAACGCGCAGTGCCATCGAATTGCTGCTGGGAGCCCGGTGAATCTTCGGTATGGCCACGCTCTCGCGATTTTCCACCTCCACGGTTGTCGGCTCCGAACGCCTCGTTCCTTGGCTGGCCGCGCAAGGCCCCTTGGCCTACAGCCCCGACGAGCCGCCGACGACAGATTACTTTTTCCAATACAGCTGGATACTCCCTGGAATTTTCGACCCGAAAGTCAATCTGCGCGAGCACCGTTACTTCGGCAGTCCCCTGAAGAGCAGCGCGCGCTTTCTCTTCGACTTCTGGGGAAACATCCGCAAAGGGAATGGAGCCGCGCTGCCACAGTACTCTCAGCTTGGTGTTTTCTCGGACATCGAAGTCAAGGCGCCGATCGCCGCCTATCACCATGTCGGAAAACTGTACGATACGGCAGGCTCTGTGCTGATTCAGCACGGCAGTTATCAATGGATCTCCGATCAGGACCAACCCAATATCGAACGCGGACAGGTCCTGCTCTATCGGGGTATTGCGGAGAATACGGCTTTCCGTTGCTTGCAATTCCAGCCGGAAGATCTCTCCCCTGCGAATCACGACATCTGGCGGAAGTACCTGGGTGTCCAGGCGACCATGCTGTCGGATTCGGTCCTGTCCTTCAACACCATTCACGATCGCGTCAATCGCTGCGAGACCGGCGGTCTGCGCCACGCAACGTGGCTGGGCGACGAGGTGGCCACCACAGCTGGACTCGACATTAAGTCCGCCGGCTTCGCCAATGAGCTTTGGTGCGCCGCCCAGCAGTCGTATTCCCTGGACCCGGTCATGGGGAGGCAGAAATTCGGTCCCCACTACGTGGTGCTGAAAACCCCGTTGAGCAATCTTCGGATCACGACATTCTTCGCGGGCGAGTCAGAGGTGAAGATAGTCGATCCGAGCCGGGTCTCCGCGGTGGAGACCGTCGGGTGCCAGATGGAATTTATTTGTGCTACGCAGTGAGCGCTGCATGATGTCCCATATCTCATGTTGACGAAGCCGAGCGCCGAGCTGACGCTCTTCGACACGCTGTCGCGACTGACTTTCGCCAGGGTTACGAAACTCCTGGGCGCGGAAGGCGATCGTCTCATC
>DASWGL010000470.1:0-5053 GCA_036393735.1 Gemmatimonadaceae bacterium
GCGCGGAAGGGTATCGGGCCGCTGCGTGTGCCAGAGCGTAAATGCGCGCGCAAGCTCGACGTTCGTAGCGCCCGAGCCCCCCGGTTTCAACTTGAGAGTGTCAACGCTAATGCTGCCGATGATCTGTGCCGCCTTCGCAGGATCGGTAACGGCTTTTCCCGCGAGAACAACCTGAGGCAAAACGAAAACGGTGTCGGTCGGGTCGATCGCCGTGTTCGGCAACTGATTGAGCAGCAGCGTCGCGCGCACGATTGTAGAGGAGTCGATGATGTTGGACGGAATATTAAAAAGGATATAGACCCTGCGCGCCGGAAGTCCGCCCACCGCAAGGACGCTGGGCGGTGCCGGTGGCGGACCCTTCGCGATAACCGTGTAGTCCTTAAGATTGGCCGCGAGGATCGACTCTCCAACCGGAGTCTTCGAAAGGAGTGTGACCGTCAGGGGCTTCGTAGTAGTGTCCGGTGTCGCGCGAAATAACATCACCGGCGCGAATCCGCCTTCGGTGGAGATGAAGCGCATCTGCGACGACGTAGCTCCGGTCGCGCGGAGTCCGACCCGGAGTGGCGCGCGGCTCTGAATCTTGGCAAGGACCGCGGTGTTCGAGATGAAATACTTCAGCGAATCGGTCAGCTGCTCTCTCGTAAACGTCTGGGACGAGATGAAACGATCGGGCCTGAAAAGAGCCAGCACCGCCGCAGTAGACGTGTCGTTGGCCGTCGTGTCGACGTCGTACGCCTCTATTGTGACCGGCCCGGGGCCTTTGATCGAGAGTGTATCGAGTTTGAGCTGGATGTAGGCGCTGTCGACGCTGGTGATCGGCTGCGCTGTGTCAGTCGCCGGTTTGAAGGTCGCCGGCAGCGAGTCGAAGCGGAGGACGACGCGGGTATCCAGCGTGTCTCCGCGCGACGACAGGAGAAGTCCGGGCTCGGTTCCCAGCCCTGAGAGCGCCGGTACCGTCGTGTCGACTACCACCGCGTCGATCGTGATGTTCTGGACGTCGCCGCCGATTTGCGGGCAGAGCACGGGGCAAACTCCCGAGCTATCGAGATTCTCCGAGCACGACAATACCGAAACAAATAAAGCCGCGGTCGCGAACAATCGCGGCATGAATGTCGGAAGCTTCACTACGCTCTTCCACGTGAAGGGTTCAGCACGAAAGCGTTGGGAAGCAGCTCGTTGAGGGTCCACGTTGCTTCCTTTCCTTCGCGCGTGTAACTCGAAACTTTGATGTTCGGGGCGAACTCGTTCAGGACCTGTCTGCACGCGCCACACGGTGGAGTGGGCTCGCTGTCCTCCGTTACAATTGCGATCTCGTCGAAATCGGTGAGTCCTTGTGAGACAGCAGAAGCCACCGCAAGGGTTTCCGCACACATTGCGAGGCTATTCACCGAGTTCTCCACGTTGCAGCCGGTGATCACTTCGCCGCTCCGGGCGCGCAAAGCAGCTCCGACGCGGAAGTTCGAATAGGGTGCATACGCGTTGTCCAGCGCGCGCAGCGCGGCCTCCCGAAGGGAGGCATCCTGCCCCGATCCCTCTTTCATCAGACTACCAGCTCTGACAGAAACGATTTGCCGCGACCCCGGAATGAGAGGCCAAACCATTCCGCAACGGTCGCGCCGAGGTCCGAGAATGTGTCGCGCTCCCCAAGATCGCGCGGTACTACCCGCATGCCCCCGGCGAGCAAAGGCACCCGCTCCCGTGCGTGATCAGTGGAAGGCGTTGTAGGATCATTGCCGTGGTCGGCCGTAATGAACAGCAGATCGTCCTCTTTAAGCCGCGATGTAATGGAAGGCAGTGCCGCGTCGAACTCGCGGAGCGCGCCATAAAACCCCGCAACGTCGTTGCGGTGCCCGTACAATTGGTCGAAATCTACTAGGTTGGCGAAAAGGAACCCACTTTCAGCGGTCGACAGCCAGTCCTTGATGCCGCGGATGCCCTCCGCGTTCGATGCTGTGTGTTGAGAGGTGAGTGAGCGTCCCGCGAACAGGTCATCGACTTTGCCAACACCGGCGCGCGGGACTCCCGCGTTCGACATCGCATCGAGCAGCGTTTCTGACGGCGGCTCGATCGAATAATCGCGACGATTCGTCGTCCGTTTGTACCCGTCAGTGGTTTTCTCGAACGGACGCGCGATGACGCGCGAAACGTCATAGGGTGGTGTGAGCAACTTGCGCGCGATCTCGCAAGCGCGATAAAGCTCGTCGAGCGCGATGACCTGTTCGTCGGCGGCGATCTGAAAAACGGAATCCGCTGATGTGTAAACAATCCAGCTACCGGTCGCGCGCTGCTCCGCCCCGTAGCGGTCGATCACATCCGTTCCGCTTCCGACTACGTTTGCGATCACGCCCCGCCCGGTTTCGCGCGAAAACTTCTCTAGCACCTCGCGCGGGAATCCGGTCGGAAAGGTCGGGAAGGGACGGTCGAGGTGAACTCCCGCGATCTCCCAGTGGCCGGCGGTGCTGTCCTTCCCCGCCGAGGCTGGTCGCATCGTTCCCCACGCCCCGGCAGCGTCACCTCGCCTGCGCATTCCTTTGAGGGGGTGAATATTCCCCAACCCGAGAAGCTCCAGACGCGGAAGGTCGAGACCACCGCACGCTCGCGCGACGTTTCCAAGCGTGTCGCTTCCCACATCCCCGTAGCGTGCCGCATCAGGAGCTTCCCCGATGCCAACACCGTCGAGGATGATGATGGCAGCACGCTTCAACGGCGCGCCTCCGTATATGTCCGCTCGACTCTGGACCGCAAGCCTGTGAGCAGCTCGTAGGGAGACATGCCCGCGTCGTCCGCCACGCGCTCGACCGTGAGCACCGTGTCCCCCGCCCTGCCGATCAGAGTAGCGATGTCGCCGACTTCGCATCGAACCGTTGTGACATCGATCATCGTCATGTCCATGGTAACTGTGCCAGCAATCGGAGCCAACGTTCCTCCTACGAGCACGGACCCGCGTTCGCTGAGGGACCTGGGATACCCGTCGGCGTAACCAACGGCGAGTGTGGCAATTCGCGCCGGGCGCTCCACGCGAAGCGTCGCGCCGTAACTCACGGTGTCACCCGGTTCGAGATTTCGAATCTCGACTATTGGAGCGCGAAGGTTGACCACCGGCTCCGGCTGGATCGCGGCACTCCTTCCACTGCTGACGCCGTAGAGGAATATCCCCGGGCGCACCAGATCCCAGTCGCTCCTGCCGGTGCGGGCAATGGCGGCGCTGTTGGCGGTGTGTAGCAGTCTCGGCCGGGATGGAAGTGACGTCAACGCGTCACGAAACAGCCGCTCCTGCGCCGCGAGCGTTCCGTCATCGAGCTCGGCGGAATGAAAGTGCGTGAAGGCGCCCTCCGGTGGGTGCATCTCCACAAGGTGCCTGATCTCGGCGACCTGACGCCAGGGAATGCCGGCGCGACTCATCCCGGTGTCGATCGAGAGATGCCACGCGCCACCTCCAGCGCGGCGCCACGCCTCGATCTCGGCGGGGAATCCCAGCGTCGGAGTCAGTCGCGCGGATCGGGCGCGTGTGATCTCCTGCTCGAGCAACGGGGTAAAGACAACGACCGGACGTGCAACGCCGAGACCACGGAGCTCTTCACCCTCCGCGACGGTGGCCACTCCATAGCCCCACGGCTCCAGAACATCGAGTGCCCGCAGTGCCGCCGCGGCACCCAACCCATAGGCGTCCGCCTTGATCATCGGCAGCAGCGGTACGCCCGCCCGACGGGCGACGGCTGCTCCATTACGCTGCAACGCGCCAAGATCGATCTCGACCCGGGCGCGAGCTAAAGAGTGCTTCATTACCACTTAGTTTATGTTGCGCGTAGTATACCCCCGACCATTGGAGCCTTCAAGAAATTCGTCCGCGTTTACACATCGTATGAAAAAGACAAGCCCGCACTCACTCGACGACACACTGGAACTTATGCGCGATCTTCGCGCCCGCTGCGAATGGGACGCCGCCCAGACGCACGAGTCGCTTCGCCCGTACCTCATCGAAGAGGCGCATGAGCTCGACGAGGCGATCCGTCTCGAGAATGACAAGCTCGTGCGAGAGGAGCTCGGTGACGTGCTGCTGCAAGTGCTCTTTCACTCCGTGATGGCAGAAGAGCGCGGCGCTTTCTCGTTTGCCGACGTGGCGGAGGGCCTGATCACCAAGATGAGGGGGAGGCATCCCCACCTTTACGGTGACGCCGCCAAGGAACCGTGGGAACGAATGAAGTCGAGGCAGCGAAAAAGCATCTCGGAGGGACTCCCCGCCGGACTGCCGGCTTTGCACCGTGCGCACCGACTTCAGGATCGGGCGGCGGGTTTGGGGTTCGACTGGCCTGATGTCGAGGGACCGGCAAAAAAGGTCGAGGAGGAGTTGGCGGAGGTTCGCTCGGAGCTCAAGAGATCGCCGCCGAAAAAGCCGCGTACTCCCCCTGTATTTGACGAACATCACACCGCTATCGAGGCGGAACTTGGTGACCTTCTGTTCGCGGTCGTCAATCTCTGCCGAAAAGCGGGCATCCACGCCTCCATCGCGCTCGACAAAGCGAACGCGAAGTTCGCGCGCCGATTTCAGCAGGTAGAAAAAATCGCGGGCGAGCGAGGAATCGACGTTCCCCACGCCGGACTCGACAAGCTCGACGCGCTCTGGGACGAAGCGAAGCGCGCCGAACTGACTGCGGGATCACCTGACGAGAATTGACAAGTCGTACCCGGCCCGTCAGGCGGCCGTTGAGTGAGCTATGCAGGCAGCTTCGCGATTTTTCCGATGAAGAGAATCGTTCCCGAAAACCGCTCGCGAATCACAACAAGAAACGGGCGGTCGGCACGAAATGCAGCCGGCATTGAAACAAATCCAATTCCCACCATTGTAGCGGCGGCTGCCTCGGTTCCCTGCTCGTCAACATCAACGAAGGTTTTTTGCAGCACCCTCGTGATGACAAGCTCGCTGCCGCGCGGCGACATCCGCGTAAAATCCGCGTTGTAAAACGCGAGTCGCATCCCGAGTTGCTGGAGATCGTCATTCAGCATGCGATGCCATTCGATCCTGAACCGCGGCAAGTAGACCCGGAGGTTGCTG
>DASWGL010000471.1:0-1737 GCA_036393735.1 Gemmatimonadaceae bacterium
CGCCAGGCTGGTCCCGCCGCGCCGCACCTGAACCCACGCCTGGTTGTTGGCATTATCTCGCGCAGCGATCTGCTCGCCGCCCACGCCCCCAGACTGTCGGCGGCGCACGACGCGAAGGTGACAGCTAGGTGGCGATAAAGCGGCGGAGTGCAGCGGGCTTCGGATATTCTGGCACTCCGCTCGTGGAGAAGCTTGGAATAAAACCGGGCGCCCGCCTGCAACTCGTCTCCGAGCCGAAGGAGTTTGCCGGACTCCTCGGCGGCCTTCCCGACGGATCACGGGTCGCCTCTCGCGGCGTGCTCGATTTCGCGATGCTGTTCGTCAAATCACAGTCCGATCTCCGAAAGAGATTCGCGCGATTGCGTGACAGGCTCGAGTCGAACGGAATGCTCTGGGTCGCCTGGCCCAAGAAGACATCGGGCGTGGAAACGGATCTCACCGAAGGAATCGTGCGTGAATTCGGGCTCGAGTCAGGCCTTGTCGACGTGAAGGTCTGCGCCGTCGATGACACATGGTCGGGACTCAAGTTTGTCCGGAGGCTGAAGGACCGCTGATATCGCGCATCGCAATGCGTTGGAGATTAATTTCTTGCGATGATCGAACTGATTGCACGGCTATCAAATTGAAATCCGTCGACGCGCTCCTCGCGAACCTTGTTGACTACGCAGGTCTCTTTCCGCCGGCGAGCGAAGACATGCGGCCGGCGCTGGAGAACTACGCGACGTACGTCCAGAGCGCGGATCTGGCGGCTCTGGGCAGGTTCATCGTGCCCATCTTGCGACTGACGGAGCTCGAAGAAGCCGGCACGGACCTCATGCCGCGCGGCCCGCGGTCGGAGCCCTGGCGCCTCAGTGTACTCGTCGCGGAAGATGTGCGCGCGGCGACCGAAGAAATGCAGAAATTCAACAGTCGCCATTCTTCGCGATCAGGGGCTGGACGCGCCGTCATTGATGTAGCCGAGTTGAAGGCGAGCACGGTGGATGAAATCGGACACCAACGACGGGATCTGCCACCCTCCTTCACGGCGTATTTCGAGATTCCTATCACCGTTGATGTCTCGCCGCTGGTGAAAATGATGGCCAAAGTCGGCGCGCGCGCGAAGGTTCGCACAGGAGGAGTAACACCCGAGGCATTTCCGCCTGCCGAGGCGATCATCGATTTCATGGTTGCGTGCCAGCGTGAGGTCGTACCTTTTAAGGCCACCGCCGGACTCCACCACGCTGTTCGAGGCGAATATCGTCTGACTTACGAACCGGAGAGTCCCAAACGGATGATGTACGGGTTTCTCAACGTCTTCATTGCCGCCGGGCTGCTGTACTCGGGTGAAAACGAGGAGACAGCGCTTGCGGTACTCGAGGAGACCGACCCGTCGGCATTCAGGTTCGAGGACGACGCAATTGAATGGCGCGGAAAGCGAATCACCAGGGAGCAGCTCCTTGCCTCGCGCGCGGAGTTTGCGATTTCGTTCGGGTCGTGCTCTTTCCGTGAGCCTGTCGATGAGCTGACTCACCTGGCCCGCAGCGTGACGTCCCCCGAACGATGAATAAGACGCACGATCCGGCGTTGACGTCGTGGATCGAATCGGCGAACTCACCCGACACCGATTTTCCGATACAGAATCTTCCTTTCGGCGTATTCTCGCGTAAAGGTGATTCGGAGCGGCGCGTCGGGGTGGCAATCGGCGACCAGATCGTTGACATCGGAGAATCATTAAGCGCGAATCTGTGGAGCGGCAAG
>DASWGL010000472.1:0-6158 GCA_036393735.1 Gemmatimonadaceae bacterium
AGCACTGTGTGAACGCTGGTCGGCGTGTCTGATCGCTTGACGTATTTCGGATGGGATCGGGCAACTACGGTGAGGCCGCTCCATGTTCCTATCGCCATCGCGAGGGGAAGATCGCTTGCCCAATGATCATTTTGGTACATACGGGCGAGTCCGACGAGTCCAGCGCTTCCATAAGCGATGGGGCCGATGATGCGAGCCAATCCCGGGCGCCATAGTTCGGCTTCGCTCGTGAGCGCTGCGGCCATCGCGAAGCTTGCAGCGGCGTGCCCCGACGGGAACGAAACGAACGGTCCATTCCCATCATGAAAGCCGCGGCCAAACTGAAAGTTCTCCGGGTTACTGTCATTCACGGACGGGAGTGCTCGGCCGGAGATCCCCTTCCCCAAGCCAGTGATGCTGGCGGCAAGGAGAACCGCTTCCGTCATGTGAAGCGCACCACTTGCCAGCCGCGGCATTCGTGTCAGGCGACCGGCGGCATACAGACCTGCGCCAATGACGAATGGACCTGGCCCGCCAAGGAATGCGAAATCGCGCGCGGTATGTTGTAGATCGTCGCTTCCCTGGAGGCGCTTCTCCTGCAGTACCCTCGCAGTCCGGGCGTCGAGAGGCGCTATGGCCACTGTCGCAAGGACGGCAAGAGCGCCCGCGACGGCGTCATGTTTCGTGACCCACGAGCGGGTGATGCGAATGCTATCGCTGTGAGAATCTTGCGCACCAAGACAGGGTGCGACGAGGGCCGAGCTGGCTGCGAGGAGCACATGCAGGAGCGAGCGGAAATTCACTGCGAAATGCGCTGCGCCATGTGATGCATGCGATGGGTCGGATGTCAACTTGATGAAGGAGATAGAATATCCCGCCCTGAGCCATCGCTGCAAGGCGTAGCATTCGCGCCGCACGTGAGCTAGCGGTGCAGTGCCGGTGTCGTCAGTCGTCGCGACCCTGATCGCCTTGGCTACATCGCCTGCGTAATAGCCTGGAATCGCGGCGTTGCGCGAATCGAAGCCAGATCGCTGTCATGCTCCAGCCACTCCTTGTGGCCAAATCCTTTGTCGACTGAGGTCTCCAGGCTCGAAAGCGCCTCTTCGGACATCCCGAGCAGCGCGTAGGCACAGGCAATGTTGTACAACATCCCTGAATCCTCAGGATCGATCGCCAGCGAGCGGCGTATGTAATCGATTGTCCGGTCCCGATCACCGGCTTTTGCCAGAATCGCGGCGCCGAGATTGGTCGCCCGGGCGTCGTCGGGGTTGAGCTCTAGCCTTTCCTCTATGAGCCTGAGGGACCGCTGGGCGGCTACATTAGCCTCGGCCTTGAGACCCATATCCTCAAGTACTGCTGACAGAAAATTCGGCGCCAGGAAATCCTCCGGTCGAAGCAGCGACGCCCGCTCGAACATTTTCGCCGCTTCTTCGTTCCGTCCCTGGGACTTGAGCCCGCGACCATAGAAGTACGCCGCCTCGTAAAGCTTGGGGTCGAGCCGCATCGCCGTCTCGAACTCTTTCTCCGCTTCGTCGAATTTCTTGGTCAGTGATACCGCGATGCCACGCGCCACGTGCGCCTCGGCCAGATCGGGCTCCAACTCCAGCGCCCTGCGGCTGGCGATGTCGGCCTGCCGTAGGTTGAACTCGCGTGCGTCCCAGTACGTGTACAGCATCGAGCACGAGTCAGCGATCCCCGCGTGGGCGAGCGCATAATCCGGATCGATCTCGATCGCGCGATTGAACATCTGCCGCGCGTATTCTACGCTCTTGCGCCTCCATTGGTGGAAGTACTGCCGGCCGCGGAGATAGTAGTCGTACGCCTGAACATTCACGGTGCGCGCTTTCTCTATTGCCTTCTTCTCGCCCTCGGTGAGAATCACGCGCAGCGCTTTCACGATCGCCTGCGAGATATCGTCCTGGATCGCGAAGACATCTTCCAGCTCGCGGTCGTAGCGCTCCGACCAGAGGTGATACCCGTCGGCGACGTTCACGAGCTGGGCGGTGATGCGCAGCTTGTTGCCCATCTTCCGGACGCTCCCCTCGAGCACGGTTGAGACCTTGAGTTTTCTGCCGATGTCACCGATGTCCTCGTTCTTTCCCTTGAACGCGAATGACGACGTCCGCGAGGCCACTCTCAGCGACTGGATCTTCGTCAGCGCGTTGATGATCTCCTCCGCCATTCCGTCGGTGAAATACTCGTTTTCCGCGTCGGCGCTCATGTTGGCAAAAGGGAGCACCGCCACGGATTTCGCCGCTGATACGGCCGGCTGCGGCATCGTCTGGGTATCAGTGGGCGTGTCCAGACTGCTCGTGCTCAGCGCCTGGGCGAACATCGCGGCGGTCTTGTACCGGGCTGAGATCTCCGTGGACATAGCCTTCAAGAGTGCGCGCTCCACGTTCTCCGGCACGCCCCGCCGAAGCTGGCGGATCGCCTTCGGGGTTTCCGTGAATCGCTTGGAGAGAATGGCCTGCGCTGTCGCTCCGTTGAACGGCCGCTCTCCCGAGAGCATTTCGTAGAGTACGCAGCCGAGGCTGTACTGGTCGCTTCTCCCATCGAGCTGTGTCTCGCCTGCCGCCTGCTCCGGGCTCACGTAGGCGGGAGTGCCCACCATCATCCCCGTTTGCGTCAGTGTAACGGTCTGCGTACCAGCTGCACTCACTGCCTTCGCGATCCCGAAGTCCATCACCATCGACTCGCCCTCGTACAGCATCACGTTTTCGGGTTTGATGTCGCGGTGCACGACGTTCTGGCGGTGGGCGTAGTCGAGCGCCGACGCGATCGAGCGCGCGTGGTGGATTGCCTCGTCGATGGGGAGCTGCTGCTGGCGGTCGAGTCTCTCCCGTAGGGACTCGCCCTCGACGTAAGGCATCACGTAGTAAAGAAGGCCCTCGATCTCACCTGAATCGAAGAGCGGCAGGATGTGCGGATGATTGAGCCGCGCGGCAACCCTGATCTCACGGAGGAACCGGTCGGGGCCGAGCGAGGCCGCCAGCTCCGGATGCAACACCTTGAGCGCGACAACGCGATCGTGCTTGGAGTCCTGCGCGAGATAGACCGTGGCCATTCCGCCACGCCCCAGCTCGCGATCGACGGTGTAGGTCGGCGCGAGGACCTCGCGGATACGTTGGATTGGGAGTGTCAAATGACGGAGCGAGGGGCGGCCGGGTTCTGGAACGCTGCGGGGGACATGACCAATGTAGGGAAGCGCCGAGGATCCGTCCAACCGAAGACCGCCTGCCGACATGTGATGCGGCAGCGATATTATGGCGTCGCAGGATCTTAACGTTAGCCCGAGGGCGGCATGCCGCAAATCATCTCGCTCTTCGCCGAGTCGCCACTATCGACCCGCTGCTTCCTCCGGCTACGCTCGATGCTGACTCCGTACGAGCGCATAGCAGCCGTGCTCCCCGCGCGCGGAAGAGTGCTCGATCTCGGGTCGGGACATGGGCTCCTCGCGTTCACGCTATCCCTCGGCTCCCGCGAGCGCGAGATCATCGGCATCGACCACGATCCTGATCGGGTTCGACTTGCCGAGGCGGCGGCACTCAGACTTCCACTCGGGACCAGGCCAGTTTTCGAGGTCGGCGATCTAAAGGAGAAGCTCTGGTCGTTCGCATCGGGGTCGCTCACCGGCATCGCGATGATCGACATCCTCCACTATTTCGATCCCGCGACCCAAGAATTACTCGTCGGTGAGGCGGCGCGTGTCCTCGGCCCGGGCGGGATTCTCGCCGTACGCGAGATCGATTCGGACGACGGAATCAGAGCGGCGGCGAATCGGTTCTACGAGCGACTCGCGACAGGCATCGGTTTCACTCGGTCAGCGGGTCATATGCTGAGCTTCAGGGGATCCGCCGGGTGGATCAATCTGCTCGAGGGTGCCGGCTTTAAAGTGGGAGCCCAGCGCTGCGGCCCACGCTTCTTTGCCGACGTTCTCTTCGTCGCACAGCGGAGCTTGTAATGCTGCTGTAAGCTAGGCGGGATATCCTCCGTGGCTGAGCCTGCGCCGAAAAAAGCCTTTAATACGCATAACCTATGGCTTTTGTTGAAGCTCTTGTTCCGGCACGCTACCACACCGCAGTACCAAAATCGGCCACCCCCCGCCTGTCCATCGTCATCCCGACCTGGAATGGTGGCCACCAGCTTTCGGCGACTCTCAGCCACCTGCGGGAGTTTCGCACCAGCCTGCAGTTTCAAACCGAGATAGTAATCGTCGACGACTGCAGCGAGCGCTCGACCGCGCGAATCGCCTGCGACTTCGCGGAGGATAACGCACTCACGGTCGTCCTCAGGAACGAAATAAACCAGGGCAAGGGACACGCGGTCGCGCGGGGGATGCTTCACGCGAGTGGAGCCTACCGGATTTTCGTCGACTCGGACCTGGCGTACCCGAGCTGCCAGATCTCCAAGCTCATGCGGGCGCTGGAGGCTGGAAATGACGTGGCGATCGCGTGTCGTGTGTTGCCCGAATCACGCTACGTGATGAGCCCGACGTTTTTCCATTATCTCTACACCCGACACCTGATGAGCCGTCTCTTCAACCGGTTGGCGCAGCAAGTTCTCCTGCCCGGCATTCTGGACACCCAGGCTGGACTCAAGGGATTCACTGCCCTTGCGGCACAGACGATCTTCTCGCGTCAGACGCTGTGCGGCTTCGGGTTCGACCTCGAATGCCTCTTCATCGCGCGCCTGCACGGTTTAAAGATCGAGCAGGTGCCGGTGGACTTTTACTACAGCGACGAGCCGAGCACGATCTCGTTTGCCAGGCATGGGGCCGAGATGCTGATGGATCTGGTCCGCGTCCGCCGAAATGGTGCGCGTGGGATCTACGCCTAGTCCGACGCGACTCATCATCAACGCCGACGACTTCGGAATCTCGCGCGGCGTCAACATCGGAATAATCGAGGCGGCGGTAGCGGAGGTGGTTACCTCCGCATCCATGATCGTCAATCTGCCGGGGTTCGCTGACGCTCTCGACCGTGCGGTGTTGTGCCCCACCCTCTCACTCGGCCTTCACCTGAATTTCACTGTCGGGCGCCCCCTCACTGCCGCGCCGTCGCTGACGCGACGCGATACCGGCGAGTTCTACACGCTGCCCGTGTTGGTCGCACGGGCATCTCTCGGACTTCTGGATGCGTCGGATATATCCCGCGAATGCCTGGCGCAGATCGATCGAATGATCGAGGCCGGATTCCCACCGACGCACCTCGACAGCCATCGACACGTCCACGCTCACCCGTCAATCTCATCGGTTGTCGCCCGCGCGGCCGCCTCCAGAGGAATTTTTCAAGTGCGGATTCCCTGCGAGTCGCTCCGCGTAAATGCGGGCGATTGGCGAGCCACTCTCAAGAAAACGGGACTTCTGATCTGCGCTGGCTTATCCAGTGGAACTGCAGCGGCCGATCGCGCCGTTCATTTCGCCGGTATCTCATTGCAGGGTGGGAAAGCCTTCGCGACACGACTGTTCGCGTTGATTCCGCAATTGCAGGCGGGAACGACGGAGCTCATGACCCACCCCGGCTACGCTGATGCCTCGCTCGCCGAGCACGACGGCTACACGCTGGAGCGAGTGACCGAGCTGAGGGTCCTGACTTCCCGGGAATTCCGAGATCTGCTAGTTCGCTCCGGCGTGACGCTAACCAGCTTCGGCTATCGGCGGTCGATCGTTCCTCACGAGGGCCAGCTCGCCCAGCATCACTAGCCAGAGGATCGTGAGTGGAAGCGAGAATCTGGTTGGCGGTGCGAGGACTTGCTTGATCGAGTCCGGCACGATCTCCGAGCCGCTCACCGCAACGAGGAAGTAGACGATCGCGAACAACGCCGTTCGCCACGCGGCGCGTGCACGTGGGTGAGCGAGGTACCAGATGACCATTCCGGACAGCGCGATCACCGCGGACTGACGCTCCGCGCGGTGGTTGAACACGACGCAGAAAACCATCACGAAGCCGAGGAACTGGAGTCGCAGGTTCCTGTCATTCCAATCGCGCATTCGCAGGATGAGCACTGCGAGGAGGATCGCAGCTGCGATCAACTGCACCGGCCACGCCGGCCAGGTTATGCCCGCGTCCCGGAAAAGCTCCATCGCGCTCGACCCCACGAGCCCGGCTTCGCTGCGCTCGAGCGCGCCCCAGGACCGGTATTGAGCGGCAAGCGCACCCGGCGAGATTACGAGCAAC
>DASWGL010000473.1:0-3942 GCA_036393735.1 Gemmatimonadaceae bacterium
GCCTTGTAGGGGTCGAGCTCTCCGGGCCGACCCTCATAGACGACGCCCTGCCGGTCGGTAAGAAGAATGTTCTCACGCGGCACACCGAGCCTGACATAATGCCCGGCCGTCGATATCGCGGCGGCACCGGCGCCAGAGAACACGACGCGGATCTTTTCGATCCTCTTTCCTACAATCTCGAGCGCGTTGAGCAGCGCCGCCCCGGAGATGATTGCCGTCCCATGCTGGTCGTCGTGGAAGACAGGAATCTTCATCGTCTTCCGCAGCGTCTCCTCGATGTAAAAACAGTCGGGGGCTCGAATGTCCTCGAGATTGATTCCTCCGACCGTCGGCTCGAGCAGTTGGCAGAACCTGATCACGTCATCCGGATTCTCCGAGCCGACCTCGAGGTCGAACACATCGAGATCGGCGAACTGCTTGAAGAGATTTGCCTTGCCTTCCATCACGGGCTTCGCCGCCAGCGCTCCGATGTTGCCGAGCCCGAGCACGGCGGTGCCGTTGGTCACGACCGCGACGAGGTTACCCTTTGCCGTGTATTTGTAAACGTCGTCAGGCGCCGCCTTGATCTCGAGGCAGGGCACCGCCACCCCGGGGGAGTAGGCGAGTGCGAGGTCGCGCTGGTTGTTGAGGGGCTTGGTCGGTACTACCGCAATCTTTCCGGGACGGCCGGATGAGTGGTAGTCGAGGGCATCTTCACGCTTCATGGAACATGGAAAAATGCCACGCGCGCCAGCCAAGTGCCACCTCGCGCGGGTACATTACCACCGACATGGTAATTCCGTATCCACGCATCCCGCCCACGATAGTCTCGATTGGCCCGATCGCGCTCCGATGGTACAGCGTGATGTATGTAATCGGATATGTGCTGGGTTATCGTCTCGCGCTAAGGCGCATCGAGACGGGTCGTTCCAGTCTCAGCCGCACTGATCTCGACAATCTGATCTGGTATCTCGTGGCGGGAATGCTGACCGGAGCACGTCTCGTGTACGTCTTCGTCTACGGTCGCGCGGAGTACGCTGCACATCCGTTGGAAGCATTTGCGATTTGGAGGGGCGGGCTGTCATTCCACGGTGCAATCGCGGGCATGACGGTGGCGATCGCATTTTTCGCGCGACGGTATCGACATTCAATCCTCGAAGTGACTGATCTGGTCGCGCTTTGTGGGGCGCCCGGTTTGTTCTTCGGACGCCTCGGCAATTTCATCAACGGCGAGTTATACGGCAGACCCACGAACGTTCCCTGGGCGATGATCTTTCCCAGTGATCCGCTGCACGTGCCCCGACATCCCTCGCAGCTTTATGAGGCGCTCGCGGAAGGAGTGGTCCTGAGCGCGATTGTCTGGTGGGTCGATGGCATGGCGCGTGCGCGTGGCTACAATCGACCGGGGTTGGCCACGGGAGTCTTTCTCGTCGGATACGCGATTGCGCGATTTTCTCTCGAGTTCACGCGCCAGCCCGATGCACAGCTTGGGCTTGTCCTGGGGCCGCTGTCGATGGGTCAGCTGCTCTCGATGATCATGCTGGCCGTTGGATTGGCGCTGCTTGGGGCGATTTATCGGGAGCCTAACGCACCATTGAGCAGCGGGTGAGTGCTACCGTTTTCGTGGTGTGAGGGTACTTTAAACTCCAGATGATGCTCGCCGGCCTGATATCTCGCGACCCAATGTGGCGGCTGCGCTTGCTCGCAGCGGTGCTGGCCATTGCCGGTCAGCTCGGACTATCGGGTGCGTCACTCGCACTCGCACGCGACGAGTCGAGCGTCGCATCCCACGCTGAACGCAGCGGCATCGATCTACACCGCGGGCATAATGAAGCGACGTGCGCGTCCTGCACTGCGCTCTCGTTTCACGCGAGCGTAGAGGCGGTTTCCCCCCCGATCTCGAGCGGAGAGATCTCCTGCGCGGTTCTCGCACAGCGTCCGGTGCAGTTCGTTCCCGGTCCGCAACTCCTCCCCAACTCCTGCCGAGCGCCTCCCAGAAAAGGCTGAAACACTCTTTCAGCTGTTAGTCAAGATTCTCTGGTGAGCTAGTGCACTTCCTCGGTCAACGATCCTGCTGGCGTTGTTTGCAACGAGCGGATCGACGCCGGCCGGAAACCAACAAAAAAGGATCTTCAAATGAGGGCATGTCTCGTCCTTTGCGCGCTCGGCATCGCTCTACCGACTTTCGTAAAGGCTCAGGTCACTAAACCGAAGTCGAAGCAGGATTCTGTCGCGCGGGCAGACAGCATCGCTCGCGCGGATTCCATCGCGCTCGTGAAGCAGCTGGAGAAAGAGCTTGGTGCGCAAGCCGCTGACACCAGCGGCACTGCGGCGGCCACGCAGGGGCCGCGGGCAACCGGCGGTTACATGAACATCGGGTTTGTCGCCTTGACGGATGCAGGATGGTCCACCGAGCCGAATGTCGGCGCCATTCAAGTCGGCGACCACGATCCGCACGTGAACGGCTTCTCCATTCCCAATGTGGAGCTCACGCTCGACGGAGCCGTCGATCCTTACTTCAAAGGGTTTAGCAACATCGTCTATAAGCTCGACAAGAATGGCGAAACGAGCGTCGAGCTGGAGGAGGCGTACGTACTGACTACCTCGCTGCCCGCCAATCTGCAGCTCAAGGTCGGACAGTTCTTCGCCGAGTTCGGTCGCCAGAACAATCAGCACCCGCATGCGTGGTCTTTCGTCGACGAACCATTGGTGCTGAACCGGATGTTCGGTCCCGACGGCCTCCGCAGTCAGGGACTGCGACTCTCCTGGCTCCTGCCGACGTCCTTCTATGCGGAGGCGCTGGTCACCGTAGCTAATGCCACCGGGGGAACGGCGTCGAGCTTTCGCTCGCCGGATTCGCCGGAGATCCACGGCGGCGTAATCAACGACCGGTTGGTGGATCGTCCTTCCGACCTGCTTCTCGTGCCGCGTTTCAACACATCGTTCGATCTGACCGAAACTCAAACCGTGGTCCTTGGCGCCTCGGCTGCGTTCGGCCCGAACAATTCAGGACCTTCCGCGCGGACTCAGGTGTACGGTGTCGATGGATATTGGAAGTGGAAACCCGCTGCTGCTCAGGCGGGTTTTCCGTTCCTGTCGCTGCAGAGCGAGGCGATGTGGCGCAGTTATGACGCCGCGCAGCGGATCGCCGAGGCGAATCCGGCGGTTGCGTTGCCGGCGGAGACACTGAAGGATCGCGGTATGTACGCCCAGCTGCTGTGGGGAATCAAGCCCCGGATCGTGGCGGGAGTACGCGGTGAATTCGCATCGGGCGACCCGGCGGCGTTCGTCTCGGAGGTACGCCGCGATCGGACGCGGTGGTCACCGAATTTCACATGGTATCCGACAGAGTTCTCCAAGATCCGAATGCAGTACAACTACGACAATCGCAAGGGAATCGGCACCGATCACTCGCTCTGGTTCCAGTTCGAGTTCCTGCTCGGCGCACACGCGGCACACAAATTCTAACGGTAGAAAGGGAAATGAAATCAAGGAATCTTTTTAAAGCCGCCACTCTCGCTCTCGTCGCGATCGCGGCAACAGGCTCGTCGGCAGTTGCGCAGATCCGCGTCGTTGCGACAACTCCCGATCTCGCTTCGGTGGCGAGAGAGATCGGCGGAGACAAGGTCAGTGTCCTGGCGCTGGCGAAACCAACCGAGGATCCGCACTACGTCGATGCGAAGCCGAGCCACATCGTGACTCTCAACCGCGCCGATGCGCTCATTGAGGGTGGCGCCGAGCTGGAGCTCGGATGGCTGCCGCCGTTGCTCGAGAACTCGCGCAACTCCAAGATCTCTGCCGGCGCACCGGGCCGAATCGTGGCTTCGGATGGCGTCAAGATGCTCGAAATTCCCACGAGCTTCGATCGGTCGAAGGGCGATGTTCACTCGCTGGGTAACCCGCACTTTATGATCGACCCGGTGACCGTGAGAATCATCGCCCGCAACATTGCCGACCACTTCG
>DASWGL010000474.1:0-2027 GCA_036393735.1 Gemmatimonadaceae bacterium
CGGCGTACTCGAGTTGCGCGAGGGTCGAGTACCCGACGAGTACCGTGCCGACCGCGTCATGTGCGATCGCAAAGCGGAGCGCCGCCTCGATCAAGCTGTCCGCATAACCCTCCCGCACCAAAGCCTCGAGCCGCCGCGCGCGTTCGACGTCGGTATGGTAATCGGCACCCGAAGCGATAGGTTCGACGACGGGTGAGCCGAGTGGGTGACGCGTTTCGACGCCACTGAGAGCGCCCGCGGCCAGCACCCGAATACAGATTACGCCGACGTTCGCTTTTCTGGTTCGCTCCAGAAGGTTTCCGAAGTCGTGGGCCCGAAAGCCCGGGGCGAGAGCCGCGCCGACGCTGGGATTGAGAAGGTTGTAGACGACTTGAGCCGTGGCAATTGCGCCGGAGTCAACGACCCGATGGAGCGCATCGGTATCGCCGATGGCGGTAATGCCATAGAAGCGAATCTTGCCTTGTTGTTGTAAGCGTTGGAGTGTGGGCACTACCTCCTCCAGCACGGACTTGGCTGCGATCGCATCGCCCTTGGAGTCGTGGAAGATATTATTGTGGAGTTGGAGCAGGTCGACCTGCTCTCGCCCGAGTCTCCACAGGCTCGCTTCCAGTGAGGCCGTGACGGCTTCGGCGATGCGGCCGAATTCAGCTTGCGGAACGCGGACCTTGGTGCCAACGAGGACATCAGGCCGTAGAGCCGCCAGCACCTTGCCGAGATTCTTCTCGGACTCCCCGTTGCCGTAGAGAGGTGCCGTATCGAAGTAGTTGATCCCTAGCTCCAGCGCACGCGCCACTGCGCGCTCTTGATCAGCCTGCTCTCCGCGGACCATCAGCCCGCCCACCGCGCCGCATCCAAATCCCAGGAGCGAAACCTTGAGACCAGTCTTGCCGAGTGTCCTGGTTTCCATTGGTTACCTACCTCTATCGAAGGGATTGAGTGCGTTTCGCGGCTAGTCTCTTCATGCAACCTATCCCCAGGTCCTTCCTGCGGGGAAGGGGAGTAAGTAAAGAGTAGGTCTCTTCCCCGATTACGCAGGGATCTCCTGCGCCGGGAGGGTCGTCGTCGCCGCCTTACATGTTTATCACTTCCGCTGTGATGGGTCGTCTGGCTGTACGGGGCATCGTCGCCGCCGTACGGCAAGCAAATTATCATAGCCCAGACGAATTTTTTGGAGCCTGGATCGCAGCCGCCTGTATCGGTGATGACAAAAAGGAGAGCTTCAAAAAGGGCAGCTCGGGCGCCGTGAGCGTCCTCGCTGCCAGACTCGTGGTCGCGCGCAGCTCCAGTGATTTGGCGCTTTGATCCCGCGCAATCTCAACTGCTCGCTGAAAGCGGTTCTGAGTTTCCGCGATGTTTGAACTGTGCTGCTTCCGCAGCAACTCGCCTTTGAGCCGATGCGTCTCAGCCTCTTAGCTACGGCTTTCATGTGTTCATTGGATCGCCTCACGGTAGCGGTCATTGAGGGTGCCACCATTCCATGCGTATAGGCGGAAAACGCGCCGAGTATGGCGATCCACGTCCGCGCCGCGCCTTGATGAAGCTGCTAACCGAATGGACGCGTGAGCGGTTGCTCCGTAGGAGGCGAGCCGCTTCTCAGATGGGGTTATCGCTGGCCGCCGCAGAAGCGCAAATCCAGCTCTCCTCCGACAAAGACTCAGGGCAAGTTTAGTTTGGGTTTTCGATGCCAACTGATCCATGCTAGTCGCTCCACCAGACAATAACGCTTGACCGAGCGCAAGCGAGGCCTTCCATGACTCAGCCACAGCGTCGGGCGTGGACGATGGTCGCCAGCATGTTCGTCACGGTTGCCATCGTGTACGGACTCAGTTTCGACATTATCGGTCTTTTCTACAATTCGCTCGCCAAGGAGTTCGCCCTAAGCCGCGCGAAATTTTCGTCGCTCGCCACCTCGTTTTCACTCTCCTTCCTGGTCGGGGGACTCGTGGCCGGCTGGCTGCTCGACCGCATCGGCGCGCAATTCGTGGTTGTGGGCGGAGCCATGGTGGTGATCGCAGGTCTGCTGGTTG
>DASWGL010000475.1:0-23875 GCA_036393735.1 Gemmatimonadaceae bacterium
CGCTCCGACCGAACGACTAACTTCATTGTATGACCGCCCGAAGCTTCTTCTACCGCGAGACGGAACGGATGCGCGTCACCGTGCGACCCGTCTATCTCCGCGATCACTCGGAGCCTTCGCAAAGCCATTACGTCTTCGCCTATTTCGTGCGCATCGAGAATGTCGGGACGATGGCGGCGCAGCTCCTCACCCGCCGCTGGCTCATTCACGACTCCGTTGGCGAGGGAGTGGACACGGAAGTAATTGGCGAAGGAGTGGTCGGCGAACAGCCGACGCTCATGCCGGGGGCGGTACACGAGTACCAGAGCTTCTGCATTCTGAAGTCGGGGGAGGGCTGGATGGAGGGGCACTATGGTCTGCTCCGCCAGGACGGAACGCCGTTCGAGGCATCGATCCCGCGCTTCATACTCAGCGCGAGCGAGTCGACGAGCCTTCCATCATAAGCCGCGCACGACAGTTGCTTTGCATCCGGCCGTGAGCCGCATCTACGACATCTCGGTTCCGATCCGGTCGGGAGGACTGGTCTATCCGGGAAACCCCGAGATCGACATCTCCCTGCAACAGGCGGTCGCCAAAGGCGCCAGCGCCAATGTGTCCACGATACGATTCGGCTCCCATACCGGTACTCATGCCGATGCTGCACGTCACTTCTTCGACGATGGACAATCGGTGGACAAGATTCCGCTGGAGCGTCTGATCGGGCCGGCACTGCTGGTAAGCTTCGGCGAGCAAGTTCTCTCGGTCGGCGCCGCGGAACTGCGTGAACACGACGTCAAGGGTCACAAGCGAATCCTCCTTCGCACCCGCAACTCCGCTCTCCTCTCGCGGAAGGAGTTCGCCAAGGACTACACGTACCTCGCTCCCGATGGCGCGCAGTACCTCGTCGACCTCGGCGTGGAGCTGATCGGAGTCGACTACCTGTCGATCGAACAATTCCACTCCGGCCACCATCGTACCCATCGCACGCTTCTCGGTCACTCGGTGGTGATAGTCGAGGGTCTTGACCTGTCGGCCCCGCCGCCTGGCGAATACCAGTTCATTTG
This sequence comes from Gemmatimonadaceae bacterium, assembly GCA_036393735.1. Classification (GTDB taxonomy): domain Bacteria; phylum Gemmatimonadota; class Gemmatimonadetes; order Gemmatimonadales; family Gemmatimonadaceae; genus UBA4720. The sequence goes on from DASWGL010000475.1 coordinate 1,044, forward strand.
CCTGCCACTCCGCATCGAGGGCTGCGACGGCGCACCCGCGCGCGCGGTGCTGATAACGTGACGGAAATTCGACACATCTTCTTCGACATAGGCGGAGTGCTGGGCTCAAATGGCTGGGACCGCGAGCAGCGACAGCAGGCAATCGAGCGGTTCGATCTCAACGTCGAGGATTTTCAGTGGCGGCACGAAGAGGTTGTCGGAGAATGGGAGGAGGGAAGAATCACAATCGATGAGTACCTCGACATCGCTGTGTTTTACACGGAGAGGCCTTTCTCCCGCGACGAGTTCATCAACTTCATGTACAGCCTGAGCGTTCCCGACGAAGCGACCATTCGAATTGCCCGCGCACTTTCGGCTGATTCCCGGTACACACTTATGACTCTCAACAACGAGTCCGAAGAGCTCAATGTTCACCGGATAGAGGCATTCGGAATCTCCCAGATCTTCGAGGCATTTCTTTCGTCCTGCTGGCTGGGTGCTCGCAAACCGATCCGCAGATTCTACAATCGCGCGCTCGGCATCGCGCACGCCGAGCCGGCCAGCTCGCTCTTTATCGACAACCTCCAGCAGAACCTCACGCCGGCTAGCTCTCTGGGCATGAACGTGATTCTTTTCAAATCCGCTTCACAGCTTCGCTCCGACCTGGAGCGTTTTCTCCACCTGGAAATTCCCGGAGTATAGGCAATGCGCTTGGCGATGATCGGCCTCGGCCGAATGGGCGGCAACATGTCGGAGCGACTGGCGAAGGGCGGACACGAAGTCGTTGTCTTCGACCGGAAGCCTCCGACGGTGCAGCATTACGTATCGCTCGGCGCCATCGCGAGCACGAGTCTCAGCGACGTCACCGCAAAGCTCAAGAGCCCGCGCATTGCGTGGATCATGGTCCCGGCGGGGAAGCCCGTCGACGAGACGATCGCCTCGATTCTCCCGGGAATGTCAAAGGGCGACGTGATCATCGACGGTGGCAACTCCAACTTCCACGACACGATGCGGAGGGCGGCCGATCTCCAGACGAAGGGAATTCACTTGGTCGATTCAGGAACCAGTGGAGGCATCTGGGGGCTCGCGAACGGTTATTGCCTCATGATCGGTGCGTCGCCGGAGGCGTTCAAGCTGTGCGAGCCGATTTTCAAGACACTCGCTCCACCCGATGGTTACGCGCACATGGGACCGCCCGGCGCAGGCCACTACGTCAAGATGATCCACAACGGCATCGAATACGGAATGCTCCAGGCCTACGCGGAAGGTTATGAGATCCTTCACGCGTCGAAGGAGTTCAAGCTGGATCTGCACAAGATTGCCGCGGTCTGGAACCACGGCAGTGTCGTGCGGTCGTGGCTCAACGAGCTGGCCGAATCGGCGTTCGAGAAGGACATCGACCTGAGTGATCTGCGCGGATACGTCGAAGATTCGGGCGAGGGGCGATGGACGGTACAGGAAGCGATCGACCTGAACGTACCGGCACCTGTCATCACGCTCTCATTGCTGACGCGGCTCCGGTCACGGCAGGCGGATTCGTTCTCCGCAAAGGTGATCGCCGCGCTACGCAACGAATTCGGTGGACATGCGGTAAAGAAGTCATGAGAACTCCTGTTGCAGTTCCGCTGGTGCGCGCGCCACGAAAACGCGGAAACCGCGACAAGGCTGACCCGTGCACAATGGTGATCTTCGGCGGCGCGGGGGACCTCACCAAGCGTAAGCTCATTCCAGCCATCTATTACCTGGCGGAGCAGAAGCTTCTGCCCGACAACTTCGCCCTGCTGGGCGTAGCGCGCGATCAGAACACCGACGACGGATATCGCGCCATGATGCGCGAAGCGATGACCCACTCCGACGAGATCCACAAGGTCCGCGACGACGTCTGGCAGTGGCTCTGCGAGCGGACGTTCTACGCGGGCGGAGATTTCTCGAAGGACGACGCGTACGTGAACATTGGGAAGCGGCTCACGGAGATCGAAGAACGCTCACCCGAACACGATCGGAACCGACTGTTTTATCTGGCGATTCCGCCCAGCGTGTTCGAGACGACTCTCAAGCACCTGTGCGCCAGCAAACTCGCCTGGCGAACGCACACATATGACGAGCGTCCCTGGGTTCGCGTCGTGATCGAGAAGCCATTCGGCCGGAGCCTCGAGTCGGCCAAGGCACTCAATCGGCTCGTGCTCGACGAGTTCGGCGAGCACCAGATCTACCGCATCGATCACTACCTCGGAAAAGAAAGCGTCCAGAACATCCTCGTCTTCCGGTTCGGGAACTCGATCTTCGAGCCGCTGTGGAACCGGCACTACATCTCGCACGTGCAGATCACGGCGGCGGAAGCGGTCGGAATCGAGGGACGGGGCAAGTATTACGAGGAAGCGGGCGTACTGCGCGACATGTTCCAGAACCACCTGTTGCAATTGCTCACGCTCGCGGCAATGGAGCCGCCCAGCTCGTTCACCGCAGACGCAGTTCGCGACGAGAAGGTGAAGGTTCTCCATTCAGTACGCCCACTGGTTCAAGGCGACTGCGAGCCGCCAGTAGTGCGGGCTCAATACGACGCGGGACCGGTCGATGGCAAATCGGTTCCGGGATACAAGAGTGAGCCCGACGTCTCGCCGAGTTCTCTGACACCGACTTTCGCCGCGATGCGGATCTCGATCGACAATTGGCGGTGGAAGGGAGTTCCGTTTTATCTGAGGTCCGGCAAGAGAATGGCGCGCCGGATCTCCGAGATCGCCATCCAGTTCCGCTCGCCGCCGCTGCTGCTGTTCGGCCAGAAGGCGGTAGAGGAGATGTCCCCCAGTGTCCTCGCGCTCCGGGTGCAGCCCGACGAGGGAATCTCGCTGCGCTTTCAGGTGAAGACTCCCGGTGCGATGCACGAGCTTACACCGGGCCTCGAGATCACGCCCGTCGACATGGACTTCACCTACGCGGAGGCTTTCGGAAACGAAGCGCACCCCGCGTACGAGACACTGCTGCTCGATTGCATGATTGGCGATCCAACGCTGTTCACGCGCAGCGACGAGGTCGAGATGGCGTGGACTATAATCGATCCGATACTCGAGTACTGGGACAATCATCCTGCAACCACACTCCCCACGTATCCGGCGGGCAGCTGGGGACCCGAGGAAGCAAATAAAATCCTGGATGGAGATCATACACGTTGGCGATAGCTCCACTTCTGCTCCCGCTCGTCGCGCTGGTCCTCTCGTCGACCGCCTGTCAAAATCCAAAGCCGAGCCAGAAAGATTCAGCCGCTGTCCTGGCGGGTGACACCACGCAGCACGTGCTCTCCGCGGACGACCGGGCACTCGTGCTGCGAGCCCGGGAGCTCGATCGCGCCGACAGTCTCGATCCCGCGCGCTCCGCGTATGAGCAGGCCGCGCCGAAACTCCCGCAACTGTCCGATTGGTTATACCTGAGGGCCGCCGGAGTCACCGCCGACAGCTCAGCGAGAGCTGCGTACTACACCAAGCTTCGAACCGATGTAGCGCGCGATCGCATCCGCTGGACGGATGCAATCGCCCGCGAGCGGACGCGCGACTTCGCGGGTGCCATACGCGTCTACAATGCCCTCGGTGCGCGTCTCGACGCTTTGAGGCTTCGCATCAATCCGCCGGCGGACGACGCGTCCAGAGTTGCAGCGCGTGGGGAGCTGTTGTCGTTCATCGCCAACTCGAACAACTCGGCTGATACGCGCGACGCCATCGATCTCTTCGACAAAGTATTCACGACCACGACGCCGTCGGAGGAGCTCGTCATCGCGCGCGCGGCCAACAAATCGGGACTGCCGGATCGCGGCGCGACAGCATACGCGAAGGCGCTCGGCGTCGGATTGGGCGACGTCTCGGACAAGGTTGGATATGGCTCGGTGCTGTTTCGCCTGAGACGCTACGCCGACGCAGCCAGCCAGTTCGCGAAAGTGCGAGCTCCGCCGAACCTTGCTGCTGCGGCTCAATACCAACGCGCCAGAGCGCAGATCGCATTGGGTAACACTGAAGCCGGGCGATCCACGCTGCGCGCAATCACCACCGCGTATCCAAAGGACACGAGCTCGGCCTCGGCCCTTCTCCTCCTCGCAGACCTCGCCACCGACGAGAATCGCGACCAGGATGCGAGGCAAACTCTCACGGCGCTGCTCAAGCGCTTTCCCATCGGCCGGCACGCCACCAACGCCCGCTTTCGCGCGGGAATGATCGCGTACATACAAGGCGACAGAAAAGCTGCCGCGGCGGAATTCGACTCGCTGATCGCCCGCGATTCCAACAGCACCGAAGCGCTGGCTGCCGCCTATTGGGCTGGACGCTCTTACGCGGCACTCGGCGACAAGACGCGCAGCAAAGCGAGGTGGCGCTCGATAATCGCTAAAGACCCGCTCAGCTACTATGCGGTAGCGGCGGCGAAACGCCTCGACACGACGCTTGTCGCGCCCGATCGCTCGCCAGCGAATTTTGCCAGGGTTCCCGCAATCGATAGCGCAATAAACCGCGTCGCAGGACTCAAGGATGTCGGGATGGAGGTGGAAGCCGGATTCGAAAACGACCGGTTATTCCGCGATGCTCTGGGAAATTCAGCACGCATGATTGCCACGGCACATGCCCTTGCTGGGACCGATCAGGCGTCCCGGTCGATTGCGCTCGGCCGCCGCGCCATCGAGGAAATTGGCCACAGTCCGGAAAACTACCGGCTCTACTTTCCGGTGCTGGAGCGCGAGACTCTTATCTCCAGCAGCAAGGAAAACGGGCTCGATCCGGTTCTCGTAGCCGCCCTCATCCGCCAGGAATCCAACTTCAATCCGCTGGCCACTTCTCCCGCCGGCGCGAGGGGTCTCATGCAGCTAATGCCGGCGGTCGGAAAATCGGTCGCGGACACCAAAGGGATCGGTCCGTGGAATCCGGATCTCCTCTATCAGCCCGCGACCAACATCAAGCTTGGTACCGCTCACCTGAGCGGTCTCGCGCACAAATATCCAGAGGTTGTGAAGGTCCTCGCCGCTTATAACGCGGGCGAGTCGCGTGTCGAGAAATGGTCGAGCAAGGCGGGAGCAACCGATCCAGAGGTATTCACGGAGCGCATTCCCTTCGTCGAGACGCGCGACTACGTGCGCACCATCCTACGTAATCGCGCTTACTACCAGGCGCTCTATCCCTGGTAGCGCTCCGTCTCGGAGGGCTGTTCCAGCTCGCCCTTTCTCCGCTTCAGCCAATCGAGCAACCATGTCACCGGAACGCCGGCGATCAAAGGCGTGAGGAAAATGCCGAGCAGCGTGTTCAGCCAGATCAGCGCCATGTAGAAAGCAACGAGGCCAAGCGACACCCACAGCGTGCCCAGCGGGCCGTGCGTCTCCAAGCGAAACTCCCCCGTGAATAGGTAGATTAAAAGTATCATGGCTTATGCCGGGGTTAAAGCATCTGAAGTAGAGGGCGTTGTCGGGGCGGCGCTGGTAAGCTGTGGACCTGCCGTCCTTGCGGTGTCGGGCGGCCTCGATTCGATGGCGCTGCTCACCGCCACGTCCCGGCTTCCCGCGCGCACGCGCAAGAATGTCACGGTGGCGACCTTTGATCATGGCACTGGCAAAGCCGCCGGACGAGCGGCGGCGCTTGTCGCGCGACAGGCATTCCGCTCAGGATTCCCCTGCGTCACCGGCCGCGCATCGACCATCGGCACGCGCGAGGAGGAATGGCGCCGCGGTCGTTGGCAGTTTCTCGAGCAGGTCGCGTCGAAGCAGGAAGCAAAAGTTGTAACTGCCCACAACCTCGACGACCAGGTTGAAACAGTATTCATGCGGATTCTTCGCGACGCTGGCCCCCGCGGACTCGCGGGCCTATACGCAGAGTCGGAGATCATCCGTCCCCTTCTGAACGTCAGCCGAGCGACGCTGGCGACCTACGCTCAGCAGCGCAATGTGGCCTTCGTACAGGATCCATCGAACTGCGACCGCAAGCATCTCCGCAACCGTATCCGCCTCGACATTCTACCGTCGATCGTGAGCCAGCATCCCGGTTTTCCGGACGAGCTCCTGTCGCTGGCCCGGGAATCCGCCGACTGGCGGCGCTCGCTCGAGGATCTTGCGGGTAGCGTCGGCGCCGAAGCGGAACAGGATGGTACACTGCGCATCAGCCGTTCCAGCCTGGCGGGCTACGACGCCGACTCCCTCAGGGTTCTGTGGCCCGCTCTGGCGGCGCGCGCAAGCGTCGTGATGGACCGCCGCGGAACCCAACGCGCCGCGGAGTTTACTATTAAGGGAGCGACGGGCGGGGCGATTCAGCTGTCCGGAGGGGTCGAGATCGTTATGCGGCGCGATCATATGTTGCTGCGCCGGTGGCGGGCGCCCAATGGCGGACAGGGTGAGCGAACTGAGGCTCGGGCATGAGCAGCACGGTCAAACCGCTCGAAATCAGATTGGATCCCCGCCTTTCCGGAAGAGCCGTTAAAAGGATCGCGTTCGATGAAGCTGCGATCGCGAAGCGAGTCACCGAGCTCGGCAGAGAGATCACCGCCGCCTATCCGGACGGCGATCTTCTTGTTTTGGGCTTGCTCAAGGGAAGCTTCATTTTTCTTAGTGACCTCGTCCGGCAGATAACTCGTCCGCTTCAGGTAGATTTCCTCGTGGCGGCAAGTTACGGTGATGGGGTGGTCTCGAGCGGAACGGTCAATCTTGTTTACGACCCGGAAACGGAGCTGGAAGGAAAAGACATCCTTTTAGTCGAAGACATCATCGATTCCGGCCGCACATTGAATCGTCTGATGTCTATACTAAAGGGAAGAAAGCCAAGATCGTTGGAGATATGCGCGCTTCTCCATAAGCGGATCGCGGAAGGACTGAAGTACGAAGCGAAGTTCGTTGGTTTCGATGCGCCGAATGAATTTCTGGTTGGTTATGGGTTGGATCACGCGGAGAACTTCCGCCATTTGCCGTACATAGCGAGCTTGCAGTAATGCCTATACAAATGCCTAATAAAAATCCCAAGAAGCCGACGAACTGGAGCAAGGTCTCGAAGCAGCTCTCGTTCTGGGTTTTCGTCATATTGGTGCCCGTCGCGATCATCCAGTTCTCGGGGAAGGGAACTGACGCGACGCCTGAAATCTCCTATACGCAGTACGACCAGCAGCTCCAGAAGAACAACGTCGACAAGGTCACCATTCAGGCTGGCCGGCTGTTGACGGGCGAGTTCAAGGAGAAGGTTCCGGTCAAGGGCCGACTGGTGCAGAAGTTCAGGTCGCTGCTGCCAACCGAGAACTCGAGCGACGAGGTCGCGCGACTCCGCGATCACGGCGTGCAGATTCAGGCGGAGGACGCTCGACCCTCGTTCACGACGATCCTGATCAGTCTCTTCCCGTACCTGCTCATCTTCGGAATCTGGTTCTTCCTGTTCCGTTCGATGCAGGCCGGCGGGGCAAAAGCGTTCAGCTTCGGAAAATCAAAGGCGAAGCTGCTCACCGGCGACACACCCAAGGTGACGTTTGATGACGTCGCCGGTGCGGATGAGGCGAAGGTCGAGCTTCAGGAGATCATCGAGTTCCTGAAAGACCCCCAGAAATTCACCAAGCTCGGTGGACGTCTGCCGAAGGGTGCGTTGTTGGTCGGTCCGCCGGGAACCGGTAAGACGCTGCTCGCCCGCGCGGTCGCGGGTGAAGCCGGCCGTCCCTTCTTCTCGATGTCGGGCTCCGACTTCGTGGAGATGTTCGTGGGCGTCGGCGCCAGTCGCGTGCGCGATCTGTTCGAGCAGGGCAAGGCCCACGCTCCGTGCATCATCTTCATCGACGAGATCGACGCCGTCGGCCGCCATCGCGGGGCCGGGCTGGGCGGTGGTCACGACGAGAGAGAGCAGACACTCAATCAGCTGCTGGTCGAGATGGATGGCTTCGAGTCGAACGAGGGCGTGATCCTCATCGCCGCCACCAACCGGCCTGACGTTCTCGATCCCGCGCTCATGCGGCCGGGGCGCTTCGACAGGCAGATCGTGGTGGATTTGCCCGATCTGCGCGGACGTGAGGGAATTCTCCGCGTGCACATCCGAAACAAGCCGATGGCCGAGGATGTGGATGTGACAACGCTCGCGCGCGGAACTCCAGGAATGGCGGGAGCAGATCTCGCGAACCTGGTGAACGAAGGAGCTTTGCTCGCTGCCCGGCGGAACCACGAGAAGGTCTACATGGCCGACCTCGAGGATGCGAAGGACAAGGTGATGATGGGCGCTGAGCGGAAGTCGATGGTCATGAAGGACGAGGAGCGGAAGCTCACCGCGTATCACGAAGGCGGCCACGCCATCTGCGCGGTCAAGGTGAAGGGAAACGATCCGCTCCATAAGGTCACGATCGTTCCACGCGGACGTACGCTCGGTGTGGCGTGGACGCTGCCGGAAGACGACCGCGTGTCGGTTACGAGGGAGCAGCTGGAGGCGAATCTCGTCAAGGCGTATGGTGGTCGTGTGGCCGAAGAGCTGGTGTTTGGGCGCGATCGCGTGACGACCGGCGCCGCCAGCGACATCCAGCAGGCGACGGGGCTGGCGCGTCGCTACGTCTCGCAGTGGGGACTGTCCGACGAGATCGGTCCCATCCTCGTTGGCGACAATGAGCAGGAGCTCTTCCTTGGCCGCGAGCTGCAGACGCGGCGCGAAGTCTCGGAGCGCACGGCGCAGCTCGTGGATTCCGAGGTGTCGCGCGTCATCAAGGAGGCGTACGCCCGAGCGACCGCGGTGCTGCAGGAGAACATGGATCTGCTGCACACGGTAGCCGCGGCGCTGCTCGACCGCGAGACGCTGACTGGCGATGACGTAGCGGCGCTCGCGCGCGGCGAGACCTTGCCGCCGCGTCCGGTGAGCCCGCCACCTTCGGCGCCAGCGCTGGCGACTCCGGTCATGCATCCGAAGCCGTCGAAGCCACCGCTCTTCGGAGGACCGGAGGTAGCCCCGGCGTGACCTTCGCCTGGCCGTCGAAGTCACAGCGGCCCACCATCTTCGGAATTCTGAACGTTACCCCCGACAGCTTCAGCGACGGGGGTAACTTTTTTTCCACCGAGGAGGCCATCTCGCAGGCAGGTCGAATGATCTCCGAGGGCGCTGACGCGATCGACGTCGGCGGAGAATCGACCCGGCCCGGAGCCAAGCCGGTCCCGGCGCGCGAAGAGCTGAAGCGTGTGCTTCCCGCGATTCGCGGGATACGGTCGCGCTGGAGCGACATCGCGATCTCGATCGACACCGTCAAGGCCGAGGTTGCGAAGGCCGCACTCACAGAAGGTGCATCGATCGTGAACGATGTGTCGGGAATGTCGCTCGATCCCGAAATGGCGCGGGTCTGTGCGGAAGCGGGTTGCAGCGTCGTGTTGATGCACTCGCGGGGTACGGTGGCCGACATGGCGAGCTACGAAAACGCCGTTTACGGAAACGATCCGGTCGGAGAAATCGTCGGCGAGCTCGAGGAGAGCGTTCAGACCGCGCAGCGAGGCGGGATTCATCCCGGCCGAATCGCGCTGGACCCCGGGATCGGATTCTCGAAACGGACAGGCCATTCTCTCGCCGTACTGGTCGAGCTGCCGCGAATTGTGGCGCTCGGCTATCCCGTGTTCGTCGGCGCGTCGCGCAAGCGCGTGATCGCCGAGCTCATTCGCTACACCGGCGGGGCAGGACCCTCGGGGGAAGGAACGACGCTCGCTCCGGAATTGATCTCAAACGACGACCGCGACATGACGACGGTTGGAGTCAACGTCGTCGCATTTTTTGCCGGAGCGCGAATTTTTCGGGTTCATCGCGTCCGCGCAAACCGTCTTGCTCTCGATGCCGCGTGGGCCCTGACTCCCGAAGCGTCGGAGCTCCTTGCGGAATGATCAGGACACCATTCGCGGAGACGTGTCTTCTAAATAGATGGTGCGGCGACCCAACCACCAAACAAGCAGCCAGGTAGATACGATTTGAACGAGAATCAACGTTGGCAGGATCGCGGGGTGCTCCATGATTGGAGTCAGCGAGCCCGGTAGCGGAAACATCAACGGGATGTTGATGAGGTTGAAGATGACGATTCCGATGAGCAGTCCCCTCGAGCCGCCGAAGATCTTCCAGCAAGCGACGCAGAACGCCAGCTCCACGATGAAATCGAGCAGTGGATATCCCTGAAGATTAAAACCGAGTCGCGGTCCCGGCGTGATTGGAAGAAGGGCGATGTTGGGCTCGTGCTGGATGATGTCGAGCAGGATGTGCGAGAAGATTCCCAGCGCGATTGCGATGCCCAAGTTGGAGCGATGCACTGACTTTCCTATTAGCCACGCCGATGCGGCAAGCAGAGCGCCCGTGAATACCGAGTGAGAGTAAGGCAGGAAATCCAGATGGACGGCATCGGGAGTTGCGCGAAAGTGCTCGATGCCGAGGTACGTGAAAACAACCCAGAGCAATTCCACAAGCTGCACCGATATGAGAAGCGGCCATAGCCCGACTCTGGAATACTTTCTTTTGAGAACTAGCGCTGCTGAGGCATGAGTGATCGCGTACGTAGTACCTCCTGACGGGCGTCGGAAACGACTTAATCGAAGATGTCAACCGCGAGTGTACGGGCAACTCACAAGCCGCTGGATTAATTTCTAGTCGACACCCTTTACCGGGGCGATCCCGATAAGACGATTCCCATCGCCGGGTTGGACTACCGCCGTACTCCTTCTGTTCGTCTACATGCTCACCCTCGCCCCGGGCGTCACGCTCTGGGATTCGGGCGAGTTTCTGGCGGCCATCCATTCATTCGGGATTCCCCACCCGCCTGGCACTCCACTTTACGTCCTGATCGGCAAAATCTGGAGCATGCTGTTCGCTTCAGTGTTCGGATTTGCCCGCTCGATCAATCTGCTCTCCGCCGTCTGCACTGCCTTCGGATGCGGCATTCTTGCCAACCTGTTCGCCAAGTGGACGGGTGATGGCTTCGCCGGGACGGCGGCCGGACTCACGGCGGGACTCATGTCGACCGTTTGGCTGAGCGCGACCGAGACAGAGGTATATGCAGTCGCGCTTCTCTTTGGCTGCATGATTCTCTGGGCTGCGGACCGCGCGGGAGAAGACTCCGACGCGCGGTGGGCGCTCCTCGCCGCATATCTGGCCGGATTGGGATGGTCGCTCCATTTAATGGCCTTGCTCGTCGTTCCCAGCGCGATCCTGCTCGTTTTCAGCACTGTGGACGGTTATTTCGCCGTTCCCGTGGGACGGCGCTACGCCGATGGCCGGCGGGAAGCGCACTCATTCGCGAAGCTCCTGCGGGCGGCAATCGTCGTAACGGTTCTCGGAATGACGTGCGTCCTGTTCCTGCTGATTCGGGCGCGACACGATCCTGCTATCAACCAGGGCAATCCATCGACGTTGGGCTCGCTCGTGGATGTAATCCTTCGCAGGCAATACGACGTGCCCCACCTCTGGCCGCGACAAGCTCCGTTTTATCTGCAGCTCGGGAACGTCTTCGAATATGCCGACTGGCAGTTCGCGAAAGGGCTCGCTTCCGATGCGCCGCCGAACCTGTGGAGAACCAGCATCACGATTCTCTATGCTCTCATTGGTCTGTACGGCTTTTTTGCGCATCGTAGTGCCGACCGGCGCAGCTGGCGCGCGATGGCGTTGCTCTTTCTGGTCTCGTCAGTCGGCGTCGTGATTTACCTCAACCTCAAAGTGGGTCCATCGTTCGGAGCGGGGATACTTCCGCCGAACGCTCCGCACGAAGCCCGGGAGCGAGACTATTTCTTCTTCTGGGCGTTCATCTGTTGGGGTCTCTGGGCCGGGTTCGGGGGGATTCATCTATCACACCGCCTCAAGGCACCGCTTGGTCTGCTGGCGATGGTGTTGCCGTTTGCACCAGGGGTTCTCAACTGGACGGCCGTCGATCGCAGAACCGACGAAGTCGAGACGCGCGCGCGGCTGGTCGAGGCCGACATGCTGGAAAAGACACCGCCGTCGGGCGTCTTCCTGGCATTGGGAGACAACGACACCTATCCGCTGTGGTATCTCCAGCAGGTTGAGGGCACGCGGAAGGATGTCACTATCGTCACGCTCCCATTGCTCGGCGCCGAATGGTACCGGGCGGAGCTCGCACGGCGTTACAAGCTACTCGATTCGGCGACCGTGCAGAGATGGTCCGGACGCGACAGTACCGTCGCATTCCTCGTCAGGCGATCCTACGATCAGAATCGCCCCGTTATTCGGTCTCCGTTTTTCTTGTCTGATTCAACAGCGACGAAGAAATGAGACAGTGACCAGCGCCTACGCTTCTTACTGTATGGTGAGCGTGTAGTCGCCCGTCGTGCCCGCGACTGTTGAGGCTGCCGCGATGATATAAAAGCCCGCGGTCGGCGCGGTGAACGCTACCTGTGCGTCCTTGGTGTTGGCGTTGACGTTGTCGTTGGACACCAGGACGGATGAGCTGCCGTTGGGGCGAATTTCGAGATACGAATCCAGGACGCTCGAGGTCATACCAACGGTGATGGCCTGTCCCGCGCTCAGGAAGATGACGTACTCGTCGGAGTAGAATCCGACGGTGGAGCAGTCCGTGGTCTGCAGACTCTGCGGCGTGCCGATCCCTTTCTGCACGAACGCATCCTCGCAGTTCGACACTGGTTCCGTCGACTCAGCCGAGGCGAGAGAATAGTTGCCGGTGGCGTTGGGGTAGTAGGAGTTGGCGCCGATGACGTACGATCCAGCCGGCACGATGACCTTGACCCTGGAGTCACTGCTTCCATTGCTTCCGAAGTCGTCGTTGATGCCGATCAGCCCATTTGCAGGAGTGAGAAATGCGAGGTAGGTGTCGAACGCCGTTGATGTCTGATTGAAAATGTAGGTGCCGCTCGTCGGAATGGTGACGGTGTAGAAATCGACGAAGCTGCCATCGGAGAGCTGGCAATCCGTGAGTGACAATTGATTGTCGACGGTCGTGCCCAGCGTGTGTGTAGCTGTCGCGCAGTCGGTGAACTTTACTGGGGGGAGGCTTCCGCTCACTGCCGAAAGGGTATTCGCTCCGGCGCCGGTGCCGAGCGTCCAGCTGCCCACCGTTGCGATACCGGATGCATCAGAAGTTGCGCTTCCACCAGTCACAGTGCCGCCTCCACCCGTAACGGTGAATGTCACGGGAGCGCCAGCCAATGGATGTCCGCTCGCATCGCTGACGAGAACCGACGGAAGCTCCGTCACTTGGGTCCCCGGTGATCCCGTCAGGGTCGTGGAGGAATGCGCGATGATATTCGCTGCCTGCTTGCCAGGACCGGAAGCGTCACCGCCGCCGCAAGAGATCTGGAGAAGCAGAAGTCCCACTGGAGGCAAGGAGAAGAAAATACTTCGGAGCAGCTTCATCGTTGCCAATATCCGTGAAGGGGACTGCGCGTGCAAGAACGTTATCCAGCCCTTCGCCGTGCTAGGGAAGCTTTTCGCCGTCCAGTAACACAAAGCCCCGCCATTTCTGACGGGGCTTTTTCGTTTTCCGCCCGCGGCCATCAACTGTGACGCCCACGGCCCTCAGCACGTAGTCTTCCTTTTCTTTAGTATCTGTAATGCTCTGACTTGTACGGGCCCTCGACCGGAACGCCGAGGTAATCAGCCTGATCCTTCGACAGCTTCGTGAGTTTTACCCCGAGCTTGTCGAGGTGCAGTCTCGCCACCTTTTCGTCGAGATGCTTCGGCAACGTATAGACCCTGCACTCATACGCGTCGCAGTTCGTGTGCAGCTCTATCTGCGCCATCACCTGGTTGGTGAAGCTCGCCGACATCACGAAGCTCGGGTGCCCCGTCGCGCAGCCAAGGTTTAGCAACCGGCCCTCGGCAAGGATCATCACGCTGTGCCCGTCGGGGAACACGTACTCATCGTACTGCGGCTTGATCTGCACGCGCTTGATGCCCTTCGTCTTCTTGAGGCCGGCCATGTCGATCTCGTTATCGAAATGTCCGATGTTCCCCACGATCGCCTTGTCCTTCATCTGCGCCATGTGCTCGGCGCTGATGATATTCATGTTGCCGGTCGCCGTGACGAAAATGTCAGCGATCTTCACGACATCGTCGAGCGTCGTCACCTGGTAGCCTTCCATCGCAGCCTGCAGCGCGCAGATCGGATCGATCTCGGTGATCACTACACGTGCGCCCTGGCCCTTGAGCGCCTGTGCGCAGCCTTTGCCGACGTCACCGTAGCCGCAGATAACCGCGACCTTGCCGGCAAGCATCACATCGGACGCGCGCAGAATTCCGTCCGTAAGTGAGTGACGGCAGCCGTACAGGTTGTCGAATTTTGACTTCGTCACCGAATCGTTGACGTTGATTGCGGGGAAGAGCAGGGTCCCGGCTTCCATCATCTGATAGAGACGGTGCACACCCGTCGTCGTCTCCTCGGATACGCCGCGCAGATCTTTTGACATGCGCGTCCAGCGCTGCGGATCCTTCTTGAACTCCCGCTTCAGCAGACCCAGGATGACCCCATACTCCTCGGGATCCTTGCTGGGATCGAACTCGGGAACGCGGCCTGCCTTCTCGAACTCCACGCCCTTGTGAACGAGGAGCGTAGCGTCACCGCCGTCATCCAGCAGCAGGTTGGGACCGGAGCCATCTGGCCAGACGAGCGCCTGGTCGGTGCACCACCAATACTCCTCGACCGTCTCGCCCTTCCAGGCGAACACCGGAACGCCCTGCGGATCGCTGACCGTGCCGGTCTTGCCCACGACCACGGCCGCGGCGGCGTGATCCTGCGTCGAGAAAATGTTGCACGACACCCAGCGCACGTCGGCGCCGAGTTGGGTGAGCGTCTCGATGAGGACGGCCGTCTGTACAGTCATGTGCAGGGAGCCCATGATCTTCGCGCCCGCGAGCGGCTGCTTGGTCTTGTACTCCGCGCGCAGCGCCATCAGGCCGGGCATCTCGTGCTCAGCCAGACGAATCTCGTTGCGCCCGTATTCGGCGAGCTCCAGATCCTTGACCTTGTAGGGCTCCCGTCCTGCTTCGATTGCCGCCGTGAATGCGTTCATCGGTTCTGTGATCGTGCCCACTGTGCGCTCCATTGGAAGTCAGCTTTTGTTCGAGGTTATGCGGTTTTCATGAGCGGAACCGCATCCGCTTTCTTGCGCGAGCTCTTTGCTGCGACCGCGCTCCGTTTGCCGGAGGCGGCAAATAGCATCGGACCTTTGGCGTCCGGATCAGCCGGGAGTCCGTTGTAGCGAAAGCCTTCTAATCCTGCCGCTTGCATCCACCCGCCGAGCGTGGCGGCGTCGAATCCCTGCCAGAGATGTCCCATGGTTTGTCGCAGATCCTGCCGGTCGTGCGGCATCATGTCGAGCACGAGCAGACGCCCGCCGGGCTTGAGCACTCGAACGGCTTCCGAGATCACCCGCGCGGGATCGGTAACGTAGTGCAGCACGAGGAAGAGAAGAGCAACATCGACCTCTCCGTCGGAGAGTGGCAACGCCTCCAGGCGCCCGTTTCGGATATCGACGTTCTCGACTCCGTGGAGCCGTTTTCTCGCCGCTGCCAGCATCGCGCCCGACTCGTCCACCGCAATCACACGCTCGACGAAAGGCGCTAGAGACTGGGTGATCGCTCCGGTGCCGCAGCCAAGATCCGCGACCGTCCACGATTCGTCGAGAAGCCCCAGAAGCGCGACGTCAGAGCGACGCCCGAACAGCTCGAGGCGCATTCTGTCCCACTGACCCGCGGAGGTCGAGAAGAACTGCTGCGACCGCGTGCTTCGCTCCGCGAGAACAGCCTGCGTGCGGCGCGCATCGTGTTCGGCGGCGCTCGTATGCATGATCTCGTCACGCACGATGTGCCAGAGCCGCCGGCTGGCGGGATCGAGAGAGTCCGAAGCAAGGCGATAATGGCGGCTCGTTCCCTCAGCCCGCGCTTCAACCCAACCCTCGGCGCTCAGCATCTTGAGGTGCCGGCTGATCGTAGATTGTGGCAGCTGGAGGATCGACCGGAGCTCATTGACACTGAGCTCGTTCCGTTCGAGGGCGAGCAGAAGCCGGCTCCTCGTCGGGTCGGCGAGGGCTGTCATCTGGCCAAAGAGGGCCGGGGCGGTCAAATGCTTAATCCGTTCATCCGGATTAAAGGTTATAACATATCAGCAGGGATGTCAAGGTGTGTCTCCGCATGTCTTGGCTCGCTATCTTCACGCATGTTTTGGAGAGTGGTAGCCGTCGGCATCGTAACGGCCATCACTGCCTGCGCGAGTTCGAAGCTCAAGCCTGCGCCCACCGTCGGCGACTCAGGTTCGGGCACCTGGGCGGTCGGTGGGGCCTGGCCGAGCTACGGTCGGACCGGCTACGGAGACCGGTACTCGCCACTAAGCCAGATCACACCCGAAAACGTCTCCAGGCTCGAAATCGCCTGGCGGTTTCACACGGGCGAAGGCGCTCCAGAATTCAAGACGCGAGCTCCGACCGCGCTCGAGGTAACGCCTCTCGTCTTTCGCGGCACGATGTACCTGAGCACGCCACTGGGCAGAGTCTTCGCGCTCGATCCGGTAACCGGCACGCGACGCTGGGTCTACGATCCTCAGATCGATCGGACGACGCAGTTCGGCGATTTCGCGAATCGCGGTGTTGCGCTCTGGGTGGACAGCGTCGTGGCCAATGGCTCGTGGTGCTCGCTGAGGGTCTTCGTCGCTACCATCGACACCCGCTTGATCGCACTCGATGCGGCGACCGGTTCGCCGTGCACGGAATTCGGCGCTCGTGGAACTGTGAATCTCCGCGATGGGTTGCGAAATCCTCCCGCGTTTGCCTCGGAGTATGAGGTGACTTCTCCGCCGACGATTGTAGATGGCGTGGTAGTGGTCGGGTCGGGAGTCGCTGACAACAACCGGATCGATGCTGCGAGCGGAGAGGTCCGTGGATACGACGCACGAACGGGCGCTCTGCGCTGGACATTCGATCCAGTTCCGCAGAACAGCGCAGATCCGGCGTGGGGTACGTGGATCGGCCCCAACGCGCACCGCACCGGTGCCGCCAACTCGTGGACGATTTTCGCCGCGGATCCTGGTCGCAGAACAGTCTACATCGCGACGAGCTCGCCGAGCGTGGATTATTTCGGCGGCGAGCGGAAGGGGCGCAACGAATACGGGAATTCCGTCGTGGCAATTCAGGCCGGCACCGGAAAGGTGCTGTGGCACTTTCAGACGGTCCGACACGACCTTTGGGATTACGACAACGCATCACCCCCCGCTCTTGTCACCGTAAACGTCAGCGGCCGGCCGGTCGACGCGGTTCTCCAGGGCACCAAGACCGGGCAGCTCTTCGTGCTCGATCGGGACACCGGCGCGCCGCTTTTCCCTGTGACCGAGGGCGCGGCCCCTTCGAGCGATGTCCCGGGTGAAGAGGCGTGGCCCACTCAAATTCTGAGCTCCGGCCTGCCGCCGCTGAGTCCCCAAACTCTAACCCGCGATCAGGTATGGGGACCAACGGCGGCAGATCGCGATGTATGTCTAAAGCGCTTCGACGAGCTCCGCCACGACGGCACTTTCACGCCGCCGAGTACGCGGGGTTCGCTGATTATTCCCTCGAATGTCGGGGGCGCGCATTGGGGTGGCATCGCCTTCGATCCAGCCAACGAACTCGTGGTGGTCCCGACGAACCGCATCGCGGCGGTCATCACGCTGATTCCGCGCGCCCACTTCGAGGCGACGCGCGGGCACGAGACGGTGGGCGAGCGGATCGGGACAGAGTACGCGATGATGCACGGCACTCCCTTCGTGCTCAAGCGCGAGTTGTACCTTGGGCCATCGAACGCCCCATGCACACCGCCTCCTTTCGGAGCACTCGTGGCCGTGAGCCTTCACACGAGACAGATAGTGTGGAGCGTTCCGCTCGGAACGTCGGAGAACCTCGACAAGATCGGAATTCACGTACCGCCCGACATCCCGGGGGCGATCAATCTGGGTGGCCCGATCACCACGGCCGGGGGATTGGTATTCATTGGCGCGGCACTCGATCGCTACTTCCGAGCATACGATCTCCAAACAGGCCGGGAGCTCTGGAAGGTGGTGCTGCCGGCCGGCGGTAAGGCTACTCCAATGACATATCTTGGATCGGACGGGCGCCAGTACGTCGTCATCGCGGCTGGCGGTGACGGCAAGGCCTGGGGCTGGAGCGATCAGGTGATTGCGTTTGCACTACCGCGTACCGCGCGCTGATATTTGTGGGATGACACACGACCACGCAAACCTGCATCCCGTCGCATCGTGACGTTCGAGAAAAGTCTTCGGCGCCTCGATGAAATCATGGCCGCTCTGGAAGGAGAGCAGGTTGGCCTCGACGCGTCACTCAAGCTGTTCGAAGAAGGCATTGAGCTGCTCCGCGCCGCCTCGGCCGAGCTCGACAAGGCGGAAACGAAGGTGCAGATGCTCCTCGAGAAGTCCGACGGCGGCTTCGAGTTACGGGAGATGGATCTCTAGGGAAGTGTCCCTTCGCTTCGATGCGGATCGGGAGGGAATCGAGCGGCGGCTCGACGAGATCTGTGCCGGCTACCTCTCCGATCTGCCCCCAGGAATCGCAGACGCCGTCGGGTATGGACTGAAGAGTCCGGGCAAGAGGGTGCGTCCGCTGCTTCTCCTGTATGCCTACCGCGCTGCTGGTGGGAAGGAAGACGCGACGCTGCTCGCGTGCGCGCCTGAAGTCATCCACGCCTACTCACTGGTGCACGACGATCTGCCATGCATGGATGACGATGACATGCGCCGCGGTCGCCCTACGGTGCACAAGGTCTATGGCTCGCGAACCGCGATACTCGGCGGCGTTGCGATGATTCCCCTCGCGGCGAAGGTGGTGCGGGACTCGTCGCGGTCGATGCGGCTGTCCAATGAGACGAGAGCAAGGCTGCTCGAAACCTTGCTCGAGGCCTCCGGCTCGCGCGGAATGATCGGAGGACAGCTTCGCGATCTGGCGGGAGAACGATTGTCGCTATCGCTTGAAGACCGCGAAGAAATCCACTCCGCCAAGACCGGAGCGTTGATCGTCGCCTCTATAATGATGGGCGGCCTCGCGGCCGGAGCCGGCGAAGCCCAGATTGCCGCACTGGAGCGCTACGGCGGCGCCGTCGGACTAGCCTTCCAGATCATGGATGATGTTCTCGATGTGACGTCGACTACAAGCGCACTTGGCAAGACCAGCGGCAGGGATGCCGCTCTTGGAAAAAGCACTTATCCCGCGCTGCTCGGCGTGGAAGGTGCCCGGCAGAGAGCGCAGGCCCTCATCGCCGACGGTCTCGACAGTCTCGCGGAGCAGAAGCTGCTGACGCAAGAGCTTTCACAAGTTGCTAATTTCATGGTAACCCGTACGTCCTGACGACCACGTCCGAAATGTCCATTCTCGATCGAATTCACTCTCCCGCGGATCTCAAGCCGATGTCGCGCGACGAGCTGCGCGCCGTCTCCGACGAGATGCGCGTTCGTCTCATCGAGACCTGCTCTCGAACCGGTGGACACATCGGCGCTGGCCTGGGCGTAGTCGAGCTGACGGTGGCGCTGCACGCAGTGTTCGATACGCCGCGCGATCGGATCGTCTGGGATGTGGGACATCAGGGCTACCCGCACAAATTCCTCACCGGGCGCGCGGACAGATTCGAGACCCTTCGCCAGGAGAATGGGCTGTCCGGATTCCTGAAGCGGTCTGAGAGCGAGTACGACACCTTCGGTGCGGGTCACGCCGGGACCGCGATCTCCGCAGGTTACGGAATGGCTGTAGCTCGCGATCTGAATGGTGAGGACTTCAAGGTCGTCTCGATTCTTGGCGATGGAGCGCTGACCTGCGGCCTGGCGTACGAGGGTCTCAACAACGCGGGTGCATCGGAACGCGATTTCATCGTCATTCTCAACGACAACGAGATGTCGATCGCCCCGAACGTGGGGGCGATGTCGAAGTACCTGACTTCGATTCAGCGGAACCCGCTTTATAACCGGGTCCGCTCGGCGATCGGAAGCGTGATCGATGCCGCGCCGGGCCCTCTTTCCGGAGTTGGCACACTGGTCAGAAAGTGGGAGGAGAGCGTGAAAACGTTCTTCACTCCGGGCGTGCTCTTCGAGGAGCTCGGATTCCGATACTTCGGGCCGATCGACGGTCACGACATCGACGCGCTGATGGATACCTTTGCGGCAGTGAGGGACATGAATGGGCCCCGTCTCATTCATTGCATCACGCAAAAAGGGAAAGGCTTTCCCGCCGGCGAGCACATCGAGAAGTGGCATGCGCTTCCGCCGGGACACGATCCGGCAACCGGAAAGCAGCGCAAGGTTTCCTCCGCGAATTCAGCCTACACCGCGGCGTTCGGACAGGGCCTGGTCGAGCTCGCGAATGAAAATCCGCGTCTGGTCGCCATTACGGGCGCGATGCCGAGTGGAACGGGAACCGCCGCCTTCGCGAAGGCGTATCCCGAGCGCTTCTTCGACGTCGGAATCGCGGAGGGACATGCGGTGACATTCGCGGCCGGACTCGCCACCGGGGGAATTCGGCCGGTGTGCGCCATTTACTCGACCTTTCTCCAGCGTGCCTACGACAACGTCATTCATGATGTCGCCATCCAGCACTTACCCGTCGTGTTCGCGATGGATCGTGCCGGCCTCGTGGGCGAAGATGGTCCCACGCACATGGGGCTGTACGACATCGCGTACATGCTCGCTGTTCCCGGAATGGTCGTCACCGCGCCGAAGAACGGCAGGGAGATGATCGCGCTGCTACGGAGTGCACTCGAGTACGACAAGGGACCGTTCTGTCTCAGGTATCCGCGGGATGCCACGCCGGACACGGTTCCGCCGGCGTCGGAGATCGAAGCGGTTCCGCACGCGACGTGGGAAATTGTTCGACGCAGCACCATCGCGGGACGCGATGCTGACAAGGCCGTGGCGATACTCGCCGTCGGCACAATGGTTCTGCCGTCGCTCGCCGCTGCCGACATTCTCAACGACAGCGGAATGAGCACGACGGTCGTGAATTGCCGATACCTCAAGCCCCACGATGCGCGCGTCCTCGCCGAAATCGTCGGCGATCACCGCAACATTCTGGTGGTGGAGGAAGGAACGGTCGTCAACGGCTTTGGCTCGCGCATGGCCGCTGTAATCGGCGAGATGGATTCGTCGGTGAGAGTCGTGGCGCATGGAGTCCCTGACGACTTCGTCGATCAGGCACCGCGCGCGAAGCAGCTCGCGCGTCTCGGACTCGACGCGCGTGGAATCGCGCTGCGCGCGAGCGAAGCGTTCGGATTGGAGAGCTCGCGGGGCACCCACCTTCGTGCCGTCTGATGCGGCTTGGAGTCATCGGGCATCAGGGATACGATGAGCTGCCTGAAATTCTGCGCACCCTCTTTCGCGTGGCGCCGGGACTCGGGATCGAGCCCCTGCTCGAACAGGGCCTTCACGAGGTAGCGGGGAAGGGCGCGCGCCTCGAGGACGCGCAGCAGCTGGACGCGCTCGTGACGCTTGGCGGCGACGGAACTCTGCTTCGCGGCGCGCGCTTTCTCGACGGCCGGGACATTCCTATACTCGGCGTCAACCTCGGGCGTCTCGGATTTCTCACCAGCTGCCAGAGCAGCGACTTCGAGCCCGCGCTCAAAAACCTTGCGAGCGGCGATTACGTGGCCCAGCCGCGTATGGCTCTCACGGCTCGAGCGATCGGCTCCGATGGCGAAGCGCGCAAGCAGTGGCGGGCGCTCAACGATTTCGTTCTCCACAAGGGCGGGTTTGCCCGCGTCGTGCGGCTGAACATCTTCATCGACGATGAAAGCATTGGCACCTACGCCGCCGATGGGGTCGTGATCTCCACCCCCACGGGGTCGACAGGCTACAGTCTCTCGGCTGGGGGACCGGTGGTCGTGCCGACGGTGGAATCCATCATCATTACACCCATCTCTCCACACACGCTCGCGGTGCGGTCATTGGTAATCCCGGCTGACGCCGAAGTGACGGTGGAAGCAAACGAAACTCCGACAGAGCTTCTGGTTACGGTCGACGGGCAAGTGGGGACGAGCTTTGTCAAAGGCGAGAAGCTCAAGGTGCGAAAGGCCGACAATCCCGTTCGGATCGTTCGCTTTCCCGGTGCGACGTTCTTCGAGCGAATGCGGGTCAAACTCGGTTGGGGAGGATTGCCCGACCGCGACCAGCCGTATTGATGCTGACAGAGCTGCGCATCCGGAACTTCGCGATCATCGAACAGGTGACGCTGCCGCTCGGCGAGGGATTCAACGTACTCTCCGGAGAGACGGGCGCGGGGAAGTCGATCATCGTCGGAGCGCTGGGACTTCTACTGGGCGAGAGGGCGAGCGCGGACCTGATCCGCTCGGGAGCGGAAAAGGCGACCGTCGAGGGAGTGTTCGATGTCTCGAAGCTTAAGGGAATTGCCGCCCTGGCCGACGATCACGGGATCGAGGTCGAGGACGACACACTCGTTCTGAAGCGCGAGATAGCGGCGAATGGCCGTGGACGCGCCTGGATCAACGGTGCGACCGTCACCGCGACGGTGCTGGCCGAGATTGGGCGTCAGCTCGTCAATTTGCATGGCCAGCACGACGCGCAAACGCTGATCGATGGCGAATCACAGCGCGGGATCCTCGATGCGTTTGGAGGAGCCGAGCCGCAAGCGTCAATGGTTCGCGGCATCTACGCTGATCTCTCGAGCGTGCGCCGCGAAATCACCAGCCTCTCGTCGCGCCGCGCCGAAGCGGAGAAGAGAGCGGACTACCTCAGACACGTGGCGAAGGAAATAGACGATGCGCATCTCGCATCTGGCGAAGACACCAGGCTCGAGGATGAGGCGCGGGTGCTGGAAAACGCCGACGAGCTGCGCACGCTTGCGAGCAGCCTCAACGAGCTTCTCTCCGGCGACGAGGCAAGCGTGCTGAGTCAGCTCGGGGCTGCGCAGCGTCCGCTGA